>PDZT01000183.1 GCA_002753105.1 Deltaproteobacteria bacterium YD0425bin50
TGTACCGAATCCTGATGTGTGTGTGTTGGTTGCTGATTTTTTTATGAGAATTAATCCAGTAACATGGAGTATTGTTTCAGGTCAGTCAAACCATAAACTGATTATTATTTTTAGAAATGACGGCCTTAAAAAACATGCTGGCAATCTTGCGAAAAAATGTTTTGGTCATTTAGGTTCTGCTGGCGGTCATGTGAGTATGGCAAGGGCTGAAATTCCAGTTGATACTGTTCAGTCTTTAGTCGATTTAACTGAACCTAAGCTGATCAACCAATGGATAATTGATCAATGCAATCAAATGGATATTCCGTCAGAAAATTTGAGGAAAGGCTAGGAGAAGGAAAATGGCTACAAGTATGAATCAGATAACCATACTCGGTTCAGGCACAGGTGTTCCGTCGCTGAAACGAAGAGCATGTTCTGTTTTAGTGCAGACTGAGCACAGCAATATTTTATTGGATTGTGGGCCGGGATGTATTCACCGGTTGTTAGAAATCGGACTCACAGTTCATGAGATCACCCATATTTTGGTTACACATACACATCCTGACCATACAAGTGATCTGATTCCTTTGTGGTTTGCCACAAAATATTTTGATCAGGGCATGCGTCAACACCTATTAACCTGTATCGGTACAAAAACATTTTGGAATTGGGCACAGCAAATTAAAACAGCATATAATCCATGGCTGAACTTATCCGATACAGTTGAACGTTTTATTGAATTGAATTCTGAACAACCAGATGAGTGTGCGTTTGAAGAGATGCTTGTGTATTCACGGCCAATGAATCATTTAAAAACCATTAGTATTGCTTATAAATTACTATTTCGTTCTAGTGGAAAAACGCTTGTGTATTCTGGAGATACAGATTGGACACCCGAATTGATTGAGCTTTCCCTGAATGCAGATATGTTGATTTGTGAGTCGTCTTTACCCGATGTATTCAAAGTATCAGGACATCTGACTCCGTCGCTTGCTGGACAAATTGCGACTCAGGCAAATGTCAAAACATTAGTGCTTACGCATTTGTATCCTCAGTGTGATCAAATCGATATCGTAAATGAATGCCGTAAAACCTATCAAGGTCATCTTATTATTGCTGAAGATCATATGAAATTAACCTTGTAATTATTTTCAAAAAAATGGAACATAGTCGATGCGTTCATTTTTTACTTATTTATATAGAACTTTGATTCGGTATAATATTCAATAGATGACCATGAGCATCTAAGAGAGCCATAATGAATCCCTGAGAAGATGTATCCTGAGACAGCATATCCACACGGACTGCCTGTGCCTCATAGATTTGTTGTTTATCTAACGGTAAAACAGTTATTGCGTTTTCAGCATGGTCTTTTTCCAAAAAGCAAGGGATATAATTGGATTGTTGTTGATCATCCCATATCCCCACGTACTGTTCCCTATTTCCCGGATTTTGCACTAGCACATATACCCATTCATTTCGCCAGTATTGATCGTCCAAAAATACCTCGCTTTCATATCACTTCACAATTCGCATGATATGTCTTTTTTGTTGTAAAGTTTTCCATAATTCTTTCATTATAACTATACCCGCATCTTTAATATTATTGACATCAGTGTCTTTCACACCACAGGCTTTAAGCAGTTCTTTACTATCCAGCCATTTCAGTATGGTGGATCGGATTTTACTATCTAACTGTTCATAAAAATGAATGAGTTCATTTTCATCTAAATTGACAATTTTTGTTTTTTGATTAAGGGATAATGCCCTAATCAGTCGATTAACCACTTCTTTAATATTTTTTGGCATCTCTGATGGTTTTGACAGGATGTCTTCACAGAACTGTGTTGTCTCACTTTCGATGGTCGTTTTATTAAAACAAAGCACTGCTTCTAAAACATCGACGGTTGCCTGATAAATATAAGGGTCTTTACTTTCGCGGGATCCTGCAACATTTAACACCTCAATATTGTTTTCTTCTATCCATGCAATAATCTTGAGTACAGCTTCAAATGGAATGATCTGTAAAAGATTGATATGTAAACATGGGCGTTGATTCAGCATTGCAATATAATGAGTTCTTTCTGATCCACCTGTTAATTCACCATGACTTAAAATAAGTGTTCCATCTGAATCAAGCACATTTTGCTCTGTTCTTTTCTCATAATTTTCTGTCTGTAGTTCAAGTAATTGATAGCGTGGTGGTAATGGCCCTTTTTCAGTTAGTCTTCCTTTTGGAACCCAGCCTCCATGGGGAATATCCAATTCTATTGCTACATCAAGGGCAGCTTGGTCAGCTCCTGTTTGTCCTCCTGAAATGATTTTTTTAATCATATAATCGGTCTCCACATTCTTAAAAGATATTTAAGTGAGCAAGTGAGCAACAGTATTAATTATTAATGAATGAGTTGTTCATATGGAATAAACCCTTTAACATTTTTTAATGTTTTGGCACGATGAGAAGTATGAAAGGCTTCACTATCAAAAATATGCTTAAGCAATTTTTCTCGTGTATTGGGTTCTGCTAAGTGAGCAATCCCTACAGCATGTTCTGTCAAACTTAATCCTCTTGGATCAAACACGCCATATTCAGTAATAATAATGACTGGATCAGGTGAAATCGCTGTTGTTGTTATTCCTTCAGGGCATTGTTCTAGTATTTTAGACTGGCCATTTGGTGTTTTTGATTTCATCGCAATAATCGGAACACCTCCGGGAGAAAGATATGCGCCACGCAAAAAGTCTGACTGACCGCCCACGCCACTGTAAATATGCCGGGCATGTAAGGAATCAGCCCAGATATTCCCATGTAAATCAACACCAATAGCACTATTAATAGCAATCATTTTGGGTTGACTGGCAATTCTTAGAATACTGTTGGTTTCATCGCTTGGACGACTTTGAACAGAACTATTGCAATCAAACCAATTGTACCCTCCACGGTTTCCAGCTAAAAATATGGTGGCTTTAGAAAACCGGTGATTCAGGTACTTATTCGTAACGATGCCCTTTTCAACAAGTTTACGCATGGCATCGGCAAATAACTCAGTCCTAATCCCTAGGTCTTTAACACCTTTATCAATAATCGCATCGGTTACAGCTTCTGGAACTTCACCAATACCATATTGTAATGTACAGCCATCTGTAATGAATAAGTCAGCAATCATTTGAGCAATTCGAATAGAATGATCATCCGGTTGTTTTATAGGGCTTAGAGGAAGATCGTAATCGCTGTCAATAATATAATCTATAAGGCTTTCATGAATTGTGGTTCCTAAAACAAAGGGCATTCGTGCATTTCTCTCCGCAATCACGATACCATTATTTTCTTTTGCCGAATAAATTGCGCTTAATATGCCTTCAACGGTTGTACCAAGACTGAAATTTCCTCCGTTGTCAGGCCCACATACGGATACCAGAACAATGTTGGGTTTGAGATATTCTCTAACCTGTTTAGGAATATCAGAAAGATGCATTAATTGATATTTAGCGCGGCCTTGATTCATTGCTTTTCGGGAATGCGGGCCATTAAAAATAACACGATGCGTGATACGTTCACAGGTTTCAACACTAAACAGTTCCTCAATATCTCCAAGTAAAAGCACACTCAACAAACTCACATCTGTAATACTCGTATCTTTGATCAGTTGCTTTAGCAGGTATTGAGGAGTTGCAGCATTCCCGGAACAATATAAAAGACTTCCTTTACGAATAATATCAGAATTAATCACTTCAGATGGATCATGCACCTTTTTTAACATAATGTTATCCTTCCATTGTTTTTATTCTATGTATAAGCATATGTACTTAAACTCAAATAGTTAGATGTGTATGATTAATGATGGCCTTGATCTTCGTTTCGGCCACTTAATCTTAATCTTAATCGTAATCTTAATCTAATTTCAGGCAAAGATTAAGATTACGATTAAGATTAAGATTAAGAAAATTAAATGGCCCAAACGATGATCAAGGCCAGAACCCAATGGGAAGATTGGGAGTCGCGATTCACAGATTTTAAATAGCAATCAATCGCTTTGCTGATAGGATAATTAATAATTGGCTTTCTAAGCGAACAATCCCATCCATAAATTCTCTTTCTATGTCACCGAAATTTGCAGGTGACGGACGAATTTCATCTTCCTCGACTTCAACAACATCACCAATACTATCTACCAAAAGTGCGACATCTTCTTCTTTTAAAATAATATTTTTCGTTTCAGATGTAATGGTTCTAGGTTCAAGACCCAAACGAACTCCCAAATCACATACGGTAACGGTCTGTCCTCTTAAATTGATCAACCCTCTTACATAATCAGGTGCATGTTGAACTGGGGTAATGTCAAGCACACTATTGATTTCACGAACATTAAGAATGTTGATACCACACAAATTTGAATCAATAACAAAAGAAACAAATTGAACAGTACTCATGGATTGACACCTTTGTCTCGTTGAAAAAGCGGATTGTTATAAATAATTTTCATAAATTCCTGAATATCCAAAAACATCGTAAGCTTTCCTTCTACAAACCCGGATCCAAGTATTCCTTTAGGGGTTGCTTTGTCATGGCGGATATGGACATTCGTTTCCATTGTATCTAGAATATTTGATGCAACAAGAGCAACCAGATTATCTTGGGTTTTAGGAATGATCAAATAAAATTCGTCAATATCCTTTGGAAAAGGCGTAATGGGCAAATATTTATCTAAATAGACTAACGGCAAGGCTTCATTACGATAATCCATGAAATCATTTATACCAATTCGTTTAATAGATTCGGGTTTGATCTTTTCTAACCTTGAAATAGAATCTAAGGGAAGAGCAAAAAATTCATTAATCGCATTCGTAAATAATAAAATCGATTCGCGATGCTCAGAAACAGCTCTCAAACGGCGCTCTTCTTCTTCTTTACGACGAATTTCCTCAATATTGACATCTGAAAAATTTAGATTTGACATTTCTGCAATACCAGTGGCATCAAGAATCATGGCAACGCGTCCATCTCCCATAATCGTTGCGCCTGCAAAGCATTTACATTCTTTGATATGTTTTGATAATGGTTTTACGACAATTTCCTCGTTGTCAAACAATTCATCAACGATTAAACCAAAATTATTCATTCCTACTTTTAAAACAACCACATTGATATCGCTTTGGAGGCTCTTTCGTCGATCTTGACCCATTTCACGCTTGGGTTGATCTGAGATGTCTTGGTCATTTTTTTCTGATATCTTCTTATTTGGGTCTTTAAAATGAGCCTGACGTCTGTCTGCATAACTTTTTCTTCTATCGGGTACTTCTTCACCAGTTGCTGGATCAGTATAAAACCGTTCTATACCGAGAACTTTTGCGACACTGATAAGAGGTAATAATTTTTCACGTAAGCGCAGCACTTCAGATTGACGAATTTTTTCAATACGTTTACACACATCTTGGGCTTTAACAAGGATGAGTTCCTGAACATTCACCTGTGGAATCGCAAATCGCAAATTATTTGCACCAACGATCAATGACGGAATAATGGCAAGTGTTAAAGGTAAGCGAATACGAACATTCGTACCTTTACCCATAGTGCTTTCCAACTCCAAATGCCCTCCAAGTTGTTCAACATTGGTTTTCACTACATCCATGCCGACACCACGGCCTGAAATATCAGTTACTTTTTCTGCTGTCGATAAACCGGGCAACAGAATCAGGTGCATTTTTTCAGATTCACTCATTTTGGTCGCACGTTCACTATCAATAATTCCATTGGCTAATGCTTTTTCTACCAATTTAGCCCGATCAATTCCACGTCCATCATCGGTTAATAAAATATTTACCTGCCCGCCTTCATGAAATGCTTTAAGTTGAATGGTGCCTACCCGGGGTTTCCCAAGCCGCAACCGTTCTTCTGGAGACTCAATTCCATGATCCATACTGTTGCGAATTAAATGCGTTAAAGGATCTGACAAACCTTCAATAATGGTTTTATCCAATTCAACTTCTTTACCTGTAATATCCAATTCGACTTCTTTCGAAAGCATACGTGCGATATCACGAACAATTCTTGTAAATTTATTAAATAAATTGCCAAGCGGCTGCATTCGCATTTGCATGATATACTCTTGAATTTCACTTGTTACACTACCGACATCCTGCATCAGCGTACCCAATTTGGGATTCTTAGAAACCACTGATTCAAGCTCTTTACGAAGCTGATTTCTACCTAATACAAGTTCTCCTGCAAGATTCATCAACCTGTCAATCAGTTCTACACTCACCCTTATAGATTCAGTGGTATGAGCTTTGGGTTCCATGACGTCTTCCTTGGGTTTTTGTTTCACTACCGTCTCGGTTTGAACTTTTACTTGGATATCTTCAGGTCTATTGATCTCAGGTTCTTTTTTGGGTTCAATTGGTTTTGGTTCAGTAGGTTTTTGTTCAGTAGGCTGAATATTTTTAGGTATAGTCGTATTTGTCAATTTGATTTTTGACTGTGTTTTAATTTTTTCAGGCAGTGATATCTTCTGGGTAATATCTACATAATCGACAAGCTGATAAAACGCCTTATCAATAAACACAATTTGGTCATTGGGTAATTCCAAAGCATCACTGATTAAATCATCTCCCAAAATTGATCCTAGCAAATAGACAATGACGTTATTTTTAATGTACTGTTCAACCGAATCTGGTGTAATTCCATTATAACACTGCCCGAATACTTCAAGGTTTACAATAAACTCTTTTAACGCTCTTTTTTGATGTATTGGGTCTTTATTCACATCAATCCAGATTACATAGTAATTCAGTAAACGCGATACCATTTCAATCACATACTCATAGGGTAAAACAATGCT
The DNA here is from genome assembly GCA_002753105.1 of Deltaproteobacteria bacterium YD0425bin50. GTDB lineage: Bacteria > Desulfobacterota > Desulfobacteria > Desulfobacterales > YD0425bin50 > YD0425bin50. The sequence continues at coordinate 6,822 of PDZT01000183.1, forward strand.
CGCATCTTCAAAATTGTTAGGTGCTTTGACATCCAATAGAAAATGTTGCGAATCTGGCATGTGGATAGAAACAGGTCCGTGTTGAATATTCACTTGAGAAGCAGATTTTGTCTCAGTTATTTTTTCTTGTTCTTCTTTTTTTGTATTGGGTCGCTCATCTATCTTTTCTGAATTTCCTTCTAAAATTTTGTTCAGTCGGGTGAGTTCTTCATTGAAATCCACATTATTACTTACATAAATATCATCAATCATATACCGGACTTTGTCCACACCTATCAACAATGCATCAATATTTTCAGTATTGGGTAGGAGAACCCCTTCTCTGAACTTCATGAGCACATTTTCCATGACATGGCTTAAACTTGTCAAAGACGTAAATCCAAAAAAACTGGATGCGCCTTTAATACTATGCATTGCCCGAAATACCCGGTTGATGATCTCAGTAGAAACATTCGCTCCCTCTTGTTCAAGCATCAGTAAATCCGGCTCAATAGATTCCAAATGATCACGGCTTTCAATAACAAATTCATCAATAATGTTTTTATCTAAAACGGTCATGGTATTCTCTCATGTATTATTTTCGATTTTCGATTGTCGATTTTCGATTCATGACTAACGTATTGATCAACGCTTCTTAGGTAAATTACCCGATCTGTTTTTTTATAGTTCTAACGCAAAATAAAGAATAAAATAATAATCAGATTTCCATTGTAAATTAGCAGTCCCCAAATACAATCCTTGTCTTAAACGCTTAACATCATCCCGGATGATTCTAATAAACCATGGATTCTCTGGGAGGTCATAATTTAAGCTAAATACCTTGTTGGGGCCAACGATAGGTTCAATAATCTGCGTTTCAAAACGAAACATGCGAAATTTGACTATCCCAAATTCTATCCTGTTTATACCCTCTCCGTTTTTAGAATCAATGGGTTGAAAAAATTTACCACGCCAAGGCATAATGAAAGGCAAATTCAAGATATAACGGAAATAGGGATTGACTAATGGAAAAATACCTGTCAATACACGACCGTTAGTAATGCCATTGATTTCTTCAATGGTTGGGGTTTCAGCTTGTAAAAACAGTTCATCCAATTCATCTTTTGAGTAGTTCATGAGATCGTCTAATTTTAAACTGTTTATAGAGTTTTCTTTTTTCAGTGTACTGCTTTGCATGGATACTCCATTGATTGAATATGTTGGATTCGTTTTGGCTTGATGATATATGTTAATATTTTTACTGTTTATCGGACATACACGTTGGTGTCAAGTTTCTTCTTAATAAGTAGGAACGTTAATTCAACATTACCATGATGAAGTATATTGAAATTATTCAACCTCACCATTTAGAAATTATTTGTGGCCCATTACAAGTAATTCTTCGGGTGAGTACTGATATTCAATTTAAAAGCATACGACTTGATTTTAAAGGAAACCATTTCCCCTCAGTTGTGCAAGGACAAACGGGTATATTCTTGCTTCCCCCGCCAGATGAAGATATCCTATACAT
>PDZT01000184.1 GCA_002753105.1 Deltaproteobacteria bacterium YD0425bin50
ACCCTAAAACCGTTGCATTCAGATCATGAAACGCTATAAGACTTAAAGCGCCCGGGATTTTTCCAATTTCAATACAATTGCGCTCGTTTTGCTCATCTGGCCATGCAAAAAGAAAAATAGGCGCTTTAGGTTGTGTTTCCCAGTGACATTCCATCGCTGCAAGTTTTGCAGGCTGCGTATGGGCCATATCCACGCCGTGCATATCACCTTCAAGCGCAACAAACACAGAAGATACTAATCCAAAAATAAGTGCAATACGAAAAGATCGGTTGAAAAATTCTTCATGCTGACGCTTTAACAGATGCCATGCACTAATGCCCATCACAAAAAATGCGCTTAAAACATATGCAGCAGGCACAGTGTGTAAAAATTCCAATATGGCAAATTTTTGAGTGATTACAGCCCAAAAATCTGTTAATTCTGCCCGCTGATTTCGAATGGTGAATCCAACTGGATGTTGCATCCATGCATTTGCAATTAAAATCCATACGCCAGACAGTGTAGATGCAAATGCAACTAGCCACATGACAATCGCATGAGCTTTTGGTGTTAGCTTTTTCCAGCCAAACATCCAGACACCAATCAATGTGGATTCAAGAAAAAATGCCGCAGTAGCTTCAATGGCCAGCAATGAACCAAAAATATCCCCTACAAATGCAGAATATCTTGACCAATTTGTCCCAAATTGAAACTCTAACGTGATGCCTGTAACCACGCCCAATGCAAAATTAATTAAAAATAATTTTCCCCAGAATTTGGTCATCGCCAAATATTGCTCATCCTGAGTTTGAACATACCGGGTTTCCATGATGGCAATTAACACAGAAAGCCCTAATGTCAGCGGCACAAACAAAAAATGAAACATGGTAGCTGCTGCAAATTGAAGACGAGACAGAAGCACTATATCCATGAACCTCAACCTCCTTATGCTTTAATCTTATTATTGTTTTGTTCCAGATACGCTGGAATAAAAATATTGATCATTGTGTATTGATTAACAACTGATTCTATAGTGATACACCCAGAGTGATTTTGAATAATACCATACACTGCTGCTAATTCCAAGCCACGGCCAGTATATTTAGTTGAATAAAAAGGCTCAAACAGATGATTTTTCGTGTCTTCATCTATCCCCTTGCCAGAATCATAAAACTGGAAACATACATAATTCCCTATGCTAATCTGTTGATCATGCGGTGCTCGAAATTCTTTGTCAATAAGTTGGTTGTATGCTTTAATTCGAATAACCCCTTTATCTGCAATGGCTTCCTGAGAATTGGTTATGAGAGAAGAAAAGACCATCTGCATCTGGGCTAAATCTGCTTGAATGGGGTATGTATCATGAGCAAGATCAATTTGAATATCAATGGTATCCCGTATCATGGGTCGAATTAATTCTATTGTTTCATGAACAAAACGTGGCACAGATATTGATATAACTATATATTTCCCCTTTCGTGCGTATGCCAATAACAGCTTGGTTAAATGTGAAAGATGCATGGCAGAGTTCATGATTTTGTCTAGTTGGTGGGTCATTTTTTCAGGAGTACATCTTTGGATATCAAGTTGCAGCAATTCAATATTACCAATAATGGTTTGTAACGAATTATTGAAATTATGCGCTATCCCACCCGCTAAACTGGCAATAGTTTCCATTTTACGCGCATCCTGAAGACGTTTTTCTGCTTTTTTTCGAGTTTGTAATTCAAGTTCCAACGCGTTTGTTTTTTCTTCAAGTGAAGCGATAAGCAAGGTTTTCATGTGCTGTGCTTTTTTTAATTCCAGTTGGGTAGTTACCCTTACAAGCAGTTCTGCTGGATTAAACGGCTTAGTAACGTAATCTGAAGCACCTAATTGAAATCCTTTGACAATATCATTGGTTTCTGAGCGTGCGGTAATAAAAATAATGGGAATGTCTTTTTTGGTAGGCATATTCTTAATCGTTTCACAGACCTTGAAACCATCCATTACAGGCATCATCACATCAAGTAACATCAAATCAACATCATATGACTGGACAAATTCCACTGCTTGTTCACCATTTGTAGCAAATGCAATTTTAACATTCATTTCCTTGAGAATGTTTCCTAAAATCTGCAAATTTGCAGGAACATCATCCACAATTAGTATTAAGGGCTTTTTAGTGATCTCAATTGGGTTCATCATATTCAATTTTTTCGATTTTCGATTTTCTTTTTTTAATTTTCAAAATTACGTTAATGTTGTTATAGTACTCACTCCTACAAAAAACTGAAAATCCGAAATCGAATATCGAAAATCGAATATTTCATGTTAAAGATGATGTATAATCATGTATGTTATGAAGTCAACTGATTTGTAAGTGAATCAATAATATTTTGAAAATCCTCTATGGTTTTAGGCAGTTTAGCCACATCAAAGTGATCTGCCTGATGTTTAAGTTGTTTGCCCCAATGAATTAACATATCTGCATGATAACGAGAGCCAAGCTCATGAATTATATCTGCAAAATTTGCGATCTCATCAATAATAAAGCCTTTTCTAACTTGATCCCAATGAGGAATCATGTCTTTTTGCAAAATTTCTATTAATTCCGGCAACTTATTTTTGAATTCAATTGAAACAGGTAAATTCGTATCATATGAAGAAACAGGAATTGATTGAATTTCAACAGCAGGTAATTTTCGTTTAAACGTGTATGGAATAAATCGCATCAGCATGTCCATTAGTTTTTTTTCAGTGACCGGATGCTGTATCAATCCATCAAAAAGTCCTTGAATATTTAAGCCCGTTTCTGTTTTTTCATTAGATAAATAATCTTCGTGGGTTTCAGCCGTAACGATAATAATCGGGATGTCATGCGTAACTGGTGAATCCTTGATGCATTGAGCAGCTTTATCGCCAGAAAGATTAGGCATACGTTTATCCATAAAAATGATATTCGGTTTATGGTGACTCACCTGTTTTAATGCAGAAACACCATCATCAGCTTCATTGATTTCAAATTTTCCAATTTGGAGAAGCATTCCTTTGATTAACTTGCGATTGTAAGATACGTCATCAACCACCAAAATGGTTGCTAAAGAAAACACGACATGATCCATTTGTGTAGAAAAATCATCTTCAGTAAATGAACTATCTGTTACCACCTTAATATCATCTAAACAAAAATAAAACGTAGTGCCCTTTCCTACTTGACTTTCAAGCCAAATTTTTCCTCCCATCATTTCAATCAAACGTTTGGAAATCGTTAGCCCTAATCCAGTGCCGCCATACTTGACGTTATCTTGTCCATCCAACTGGGTAAATGCCTGAAATATCTCCTGTTGCATATGTTGAGGTATTCCTTTGCCTGTATCTTCCACAGCAAATAATAAATGAACCGAAGAGGGGTTAGTTACATGAGTAAAGTTACATGAAATTTTTAAACAAACATGACCTTTATCTGTAAATTTTATCGCATTTCCAACAAGATTGATGAATACCTGACGGAGTCTCATCTCATCAATAATCAGCACGGATGGGAGCTGTTCATCAATATCTAAGATAAATTGAAGCTGTTTTTCCTGTAGAATCCAATAAAACATGTGTTCAATTTCTCTTAACACGGTTCGAATTTTTACAGGTTTATTTTCGATGTGGAGTTTTCCTGCTTCAATTTTTGACAAATCCAAAATATCATTGATAAGTCTCAGAAGTGTTTTCCCACTAGATGAAATCGCTGACAAATATTCTTTGCTTTGTTCATCCTTAATATATCCATTTAAAATTTGTGTTATTCCAAGAATAGCATTCAGCGGTGTTCGGATTTCATGAGACATATTTGCAAGAAATTCACTTTTTAAGCGATTGGCTCTCCATGCCTCATCCCTTGCCACAATGAGTTCCTGATTTGATTTTTCCAGTTGCTCTGTGCGTTTTTGAACCATCGATTCTAAATGGTTGTCTCGTTGCTCGATTTCATTAAGCATTTGATTGTAATTATCATAGAGAATACCAATTTCATCCCGATATTTTTTTTTTATCCGTACAGAATAATCTTTGGATTCTGAAATTTGTTTTGAAATCGTTGCAAGTTTCAGGATAGGTTTGGATATCAATCGTTGAAGAAGATTCGATAATGTTAATGTCAGTACCACTGAAAAACAAAAAATGGAAAATACATTGGTGCCATAATTGATTATTTTTTCATGAAATATATCTAAATCATGCTGAATAAAAACATATCCAATGATTTCATCGTCTAAACTAATCGGCTCAATAACAAAAAGAGAATTCGTATCAAAATAAAATCCTTCCTTTTGTTTTGGCTTAGATACATATTCATCATTTTCTTTTATCCGAAAGAATTGGGCAAACACATCTAAATTAGTTTTCAATATTGCTGCATATACAATATGAGATTTAACATTGAGTGAGTAAAGGGTTTGGATGGCTGCGTTTTCATCGTTAAAAATTAGTGCAGGCGCGCAATTTAATCCAGTAATAATCGCAATTTGCTGCAGGTCTTGAATAATTTGATCTTTGATATGTATAAAATGAGTAGAAAATAATACAATAGAAGAAAATAATAATACGAATGTACTGACAAAGATAATGACCGTGTTTATTTTCCATTTGATAGAAAAATTAGAATAAAACATCAATGGACGAACCCCGTATGAATTATGGTTCCTTATATAAGCAAATAGAAGCGTATTTAGAATTTCGTGTACTTAGTTGGGATGATAAATTTTGGCAATTTTTAATAGTTGCGAGCTAATCTCAATATTGGCTTGCATGGCTGCATTCATATTGATCTCAAAACGAATTTTATTATTTTGTTTATAAAATCGTATCATTCCTCCGAGTTCACAAAAATTTTCTGATTCGCCAATGGTGAGCACGGGTTGTTTGTCAATTATTTTTAGTAATGCCTTAATCTGTACTTCATCACTGGTGTTGATATAGAGTAAATGACAGGTATGAGTATCTGAAAAAGGCAATAACCGTAATTCGTATTTCTGAACGGTTTTCTGCTTTAATGAGGAAAAATGCGGTGCAAATGAATCTGCATCATGAACACATAAATCAATATATTTCAAAGCGGGGTTCAGTTTGTTTTTGGGCCAATTGACAAATTTTGAAAAGTAAAAAATAAAATTGGCTTTAACATCAGATTCTAACAGGTCTGCATAAATTCCATAAGCAAAAGTATCCGCATGGACTAATAGTATCGCACAGATCAAATAACTGATATATGATTTTTTCAATTTTCCTTCACTAGCGTACATGGATCAGTTCTTTCATGTTGAAGTTGATGGAAAATAGCTTCTTGTTCGTTTAGAATATCATTTATGATTGTGATGGTGGTCATTGGATTCATTAATACGCAGCGTAATACTACGACATCATCCACAAACCCATCTTGAAAGCGATGAGCTGTCAGAACAGTTCGAGAAACAAAACTTTTACCCGATTCTCTTTGTATCCGTTGTACAGAACGATTCAGTTCATTAATTGTTGCATTGATCTGTTTTTTTTCTTCAACGGTTGTATTCAGCAAAGCGAGTTGAAGCGATTCAGGACACACCTGATAGGTTAAAATATTTAATTCAGGTGAAGTAATCAGTCGAAAATGCTTTCGTTTTTCAATTTCTTGTGCAAATTTTTTGGCAAGTTCAATGCCGTAGTCAATTAAGAGCGCATAGCCTTTGGTTCCCATGATTTTAATCGCACAATCCAATATTAAGGAATGGGCTTCACGCGAACCTGCAAGACTTTTAATTCCAAGATCAACTGATCCCATACGATTGACATAATTTGAGTGATACTCAATCGCATTCATGAAATAGGGGTCTTTAAAATAAACCATTCCACAGCTCATAGGCATATAAAATTGCTTGTGGCAATCAATGGTTACAGAATCAGCCAAACTAATTCCATCAAGTAAATGGCGATATTTTTCAGACATTAGTGTAGGGCCGCCCCATGCCGCATCAACATGAAAATAGATATGATGTTGATGACATATTTCTCCAATTTGTCTGAGCGGATCCACAGAACCGGTTTCAGTAGTTCCAGCAATCCCGATAACAGCAATAATCGCTTTTCGGGGATTCCGTTTGATTTCATTGATCGTATTCATCAAATGGGTTAACTCAATTTGGTGTTTTAAATTCACATCAATTGGAATGACATGCTTGTTGCCAATTCCTAAAACACCAGCAGCTTTACGAAGAGAATAGTGACCTCTTTTGGACACCAAAATAAAACATTCATCTAAGCCATGCGCTGCATAAGCTTTGGCAATACCATCGATCTCAACACCTTCAAATCCGGGAATTGGTTTAAGCAACTGGTTTCGTGCCACCCAAAGCGCACTTAAATTGGCTGTGGTTCCGCCTTCAGTAAACACACCTAAGCTAGACACGGTATTTTGGACATGATCCTGATAAAACATATCAGTATTACTATAAATCAACCGATGGATTTTTGCAAGAACTTGTTTTTCAATGACTGAAACCACTTTTGATGTCTCAAGTTTGACTACATTTTGGTTTAAAGCTGAGACAATGGTCTTTAAGTGAACCATAAAAAAGGGAATAGCCGATGTCATGTGTCCGATGAAATAAGGCGATGCAACATTGACAGCATGCGGAGCGATATTTTCGATTAAACAGGAAATAACATCTTTTAATTTTTTTTCAGGATGTTTGTTTAAGTGAGTATCAGTAAACTGCTCGGACAGTTTTTTGAGGCTTATTTCTTGGGTAATTCCAACATTTTTATTTAAAAAACTATGTAAGCCAAAAAGAATTTGTTCCATGTATTTAACAAGTGTTGCGCGAGTCGCTTTGTTTTCAGGACGAATAAAAATTCGTGAAAGCGCATCCCAATCCGCAATAAGTTCTTTGTCTTTTTGCGATTTGAATTCATTTAACATTATATTTACACCTTAAGAAGCAGTTTTTTGGCCGCATCAGGTGCGGTAAAAGCGCATCACGATGCCGAAGTGTTGTAAAGACTCTTAATTTTGAAATTTTTCCCTGAAATGAAACTACGGATGCAATGCCATCTTGCAGACATGATGGAATATGATGAAACGGCGGAAAGTTGCCATGCGTTATATCTTTAAGGCAAGATAACAGGTTCAGCCCCGCCCCTTGTGGGCGGGGTAATTGACGGTTATGCACGAAACACGTTATTTTCAAATATTGGGTAAACACCGCGTGTATCCACAATTAATTGAGCATGTTCTTTGATCATTTTCCAGTCAAAACGATCATGCGCTGTTGCAATTAATACACAGTCCTGATTTGAAATGTTTTCTGGAGTTAATTCAAGACTGACCAAATCAAAACTGCAACGCCTCATTTTAGGAAATCGGAGAACGTAGGGGTCTGAATAGGCAACATGAGCGCCTTTATCAAGCAATTTTTTAATTAATTCTACACTTGGAGATTCCCGGACATCATCAACATTTTTTTTATAAGCCAGGCCGAGAATAAGAATACGGGCATTTTTTATCGCTTTTGCATGTGAATTTAATGCGTCCATCACTTTTAATACAACATAATCCGGCATGGATGTATTAATTTCACCAGCAAGTTCTATAAAGCGTGTTGAAACACCAAACTCATGAGCTTTCCATGTTAAATAAAAGGGATCAATTGGAATACAATGCCCACCCAACCCGGGACCGGGATAAAACGGCATAAATCCAAAGGGCTTAGTTGAAGCTGCCTGAATAACCTCAAACATATCAATTCCCATATGTTCTGTAACCTGTTTGAGTTCATTGACTAACGCTATATTCACCGCCCGAAACGTATTTTCGAATATTTTTATCATTTCTGCAACTTGTGTTGAGCGCACAGGAACAAGTGTATTGATCACTTTTCCATAAAGCGCACACCCCACAGATAAGCAATTAGGTGTGGAACCTCCGCATACTTTTGGTATGGTTTTTGTGGTGTAATTCGGATTGGCTGGGTCTTCCCGCTCAGGAGAATAGACCAGAAAAAAATCTTGACCAATAACAAATCCACGCCGTTCAAGTTGTGTCCGTAACACCTCTTCGGTTGTCCCGGGATAGGTTGTGCTTTCAAGCACAAGAACCTGTCCAGAATGAAGATAGGGTTCAATGGTGTCCATACAACGAACAATAAATGAGATATCCGGCTCTCGATGCTCGGTCAATGGAGTTGGTACACAGAGAATAATTGCATCCGTTTCAGATGACTTTGCGAAATCAGTTGTGGGGAAAAAAGTATTGCTTTGATAAGCATGTTGTAAAAGAGAGACATCAATATGCTGAATATAATTATGCCCTTTTTTAAAAAATCAA
>PDZT01000185.1 GCA_002753105.1 Deltaproteobacteria bacterium YD0425bin50
AAGTTTGGGATTCAACAACTCCAGATGAACTCAGGGTAGCTTTGAAAAAATTTTTTGTTTTTCTCTCTGACGCAAAGGGAATTGTAAATGAGAATGTTTTGAAGGCCTTGAAATAAAAGAAAACTTAACCAAACAAAGATGAACACAATGCCCGGGAAAATCAAAAAACAAATCATCATAAAGCAGCATCCCTCAGAGATTATTGATCATATTTCTGAATCCATTCCTTGTTCAAAAATAGTAGCCACGTTATTGGCTAATCGGGGTATCATTGATAAACATCAGTTACTCAAATTTATTCATTCTTCTGTACAAAATTTGCAATCTCCTTTTGGCTTAAAAGATATTGATTTAGCTGTAAAACGAATTATTCATGCATTAGAGAAAAATGAAAACATTTTAATATTTGGTGATTATGACGTTGATGGAATTACTGCAACCTCAATGCTGTTAGAATTTTTTAAATTATTGGGTATGAAAATTCCAGAATTTTATATTCCAGATCGTCTCAAAGAAGGATATGGTTTGCAAGTCTATCATGTCCAAAACATAGCTGTCCCCAAACACATACACTTGATTATAACGGTAGATAACGGCTCTTCCAGTGTTGATGCGGTTCGTTATTCAAAGCAACTTGGTATAGATGTAATTATTACTGATCATCATGAAATGCCTGAGGTTATACCCGATGCAGTAGCTATTGTGAATCCCAAACAAAAAGAGTGTCAGTCAGGTTTACACTATTTATCTGGTGCTGGTGTAGCCTTTTATTTAATTATTGCATTACGAAAAGCATTAAGAGACAAAGACTTTTGGAAGTATTCAAAAGAACCTAGCTTAACATCGTTTTATGATCTTGTCGCTTTAGGAACTATGGCGGATATTGTTCCACTTATTTCGGAAAATCGAATTCTTACTTTGGCTGGCCTCCAGAATATCAGACAAAAAAATACACGTATTGGCGTTGATGCACTGTTGGATGTGTCAAAGACTAAAGCTGAATTTACAAGCTCATCGGATTTGGTCTTTAAACTCGCTCCAAGATTAAATGCTGCTGGCAGAATGGCCCATGCCCGATTAGCTGTAGAATTAATGACCACTTGGGATACGTTAAAAGCAAGAGACATTGCCGATTCGTTAAACCAACTCAATATGCAGCGTAAAAACTATCAGGAAAAAATACTCAAAGAAATCCGGGAATATCTTGAAATAAAACAACCACGATTGCTCAATAAAAGGACTATCGTTTTAGCAAGTGCGGGTTGGCATCCGGGAGTAGTCGGTATTGTTGCAAGCCAATTAGTTGAATTGTATGCAAGACCTGTGGTTCTCGTAAGCTGTGAAGGCGCTGATGGACGAGGATCAGCTCGAAGTATCTCTGGTGTTTCGATGTATAAAGCTCTTGCTGCATGTAAACATCATTTTGAAAAATTCGGCGGCCATGAAATGGCAGGCGGCTTTACAATCAAAACCAAAAATCTATCTATGTTCCAGTCTGAATTTGAAAATTTCGTCAGACAACATACTGCTCCCGAACATTTTATCCCAAAATGTGTTGTGGATTATGAATTGAATTTTTCAGATATCACGCCATCATTTATTGAAGATATTGAAAAACTCGAACCATTTGGTGCACATAATCCAGAACCCTTGTTTTTAACGAAGTCCATTCGCGTTGAAGAATCCGTAATCGTTCTTGGGAGGCATCGAAAGATGGTGTTAAGTCAAGAAGGATCTCATTTTAAAAACGCAATGCAATTTAACTGCGATAATATCAACGATACGAGTCAACAATTTGAGCATGTGATATTCCATCTGTCTTGGGACCGATGGAAGCATGAAAAAAAACCGTTGCTTATTCTTGCTGATGCTCAATCAACATCAACAGACTTATCATCATTAAATATATGCTAAAAATTGGATCACTATATTTGAATGATATTGCTTTTCTGGCACCACTTTCAGGAATTACCAACCTCCCATTCCGATTACTTTCCAAACAAGGTGGAGCAGCCTTAGTTTTTACAGAAATGATCAGTTCCAGCGGGATTTATTATCAATCGCCGACAACCATTCAAATGCTTGAAAGTACAGTTCAGGAAAAACCTGTTTGCGTCCAACTATATGGTTCAGATCCAGTGATATTGCGTTTTGCAGCCCAGAAAGTCCAATCTATGGGAGCGGATATGGTAAACATCAATTTTGGATGCGCTGTAAAAAAAATTACCAAAACCGGTTCAGGCGTTGCGTTAATGAAAGAACTTAGAAAAGCTGAAGCTATTATCCGAACTGTCAGAGATGCTATCCATATTCCATTCACCATAAAAATGCGTTCAGGCTGGGATTATCAGGGAACAGATGCTATTGAATTATCTAAAATTGCCGAAGACAATGGTGTGGATGCAATTATCCTGCATCCCAGAACAGCAACTCAGGGTTTTCATGGATCAGCCAATTGGTCATTGATTCAGCAATTAAAAGAAACCATTTCCATTCCTGTTGTCGGCAATGGCGATATCTTATGTGCAGATGATGCGATGCAGATGTTGAAGCAAACGCATTGCGATGCAGTGATGATAGGCAGAGCAGCGCAGTCAAATCCATATATTTTTTCACAAATCAACGCTCTTGTGAACCATACATCACTCCCCAAGTTTGATATTTCTCATCAATTCAACCTGATGAAAACCTATCTTGAATTAACAATCATGTATCTTGGTGAAATTAAAGCCTGCCAGATTCTACGAAGTCGTCTTGGCTGGCTTTCCAAAGAATTACCCTATAGTACACGTTTTCGTGAACGCATGAAGCATATTGGTTCAAAGCAGGAAGCAACGGATATTATTCATGAATATTGGGAATTTGTTATGAATTGTCAGTTTAACACAGACTATACCTATACCTATCAATTTTCATAAAAAACTTAAAACTTAATATTTCTTTACAATATCTTAACTACCCTTTTTAAAAAATAACTTTTATATACTTCTTCAGTATTGTGATTCACGTCATCCAAAAACAAAACGACGTGATGATATGTCAAATTAATCATTTTTTTTTAAGGAGGAATCCAATGAAGGTATTTCAATTCAAAAAACGCATATGTACAGGGTTATTCATGATGTTTGTAGTGTTAGCTGTTTCGTCGTCGCCCTACGCAAGGACTTTATCTACCTTTTCAGAAGTGAATGCTTATCAGGTTTATAAAAATGCTTTAAAAAATACTCTGTTACAGCAAAGTTTTACCTTAAATACATCAACCCTGATTTCTGATCAGTATCAAACAGATATCCTCTCTGTTTCAAGGTGTATGAAAGTGAATAAAGCAACCCATACCATGAATAATGAAATTCAGCTCATCACTTCTGAAAATGACATGCTTTTTCATACTTATATTCAGGATGATCTTTTTATTTTTGAAAATACGGGAACAGAAAATTACTACATTAAGGAACTGAACAGAGAAAACATAAATAAACTCATTGCTGGTCGTTCACACCGGATTGAGAATATGATGGATATATGTATTGATGTATTTGGTTTTTATCTCAAAAAGTTTACAACAGTAACTACTAAAAAAAATGGAATAACCACTATTGTTTTACATATGGAACAAAATGATATTCAATGGTTTTTAAAACTATTCATTCAATCTGTTTTAAAAGATATGCTTGGAAATTTAGAGGCTATGACAGGAGACAATTTTTCAGCACAAGCCAACATGGTTTTAACTTCGCTTGAACTGTCAGCAACCATCAGACCAGATAATCTGATTGAAAGCCAAGGTATTTCTCTTGGGTTGCAGAGCGATGATGCTGCAGGAAACTATCGTGAATATCATATAAATCGTCAGTCACTATTCAGTAACATAAACAGCACGGATACCACATTTCTTGATATTGCATCTGTGCCGTCTGAACAGGTTCACTTATTAAATATAAGCGGCGAAATCATCCCTTTCTTTTTGGATTTATTTTTATCAAGCTCCAGAACGGGATTTGAGCAGTTATTGAAATAAACTTATCATCATCAGGAAGCGTCTTTGGCCGTGTATTCACTTTTAATTATTGATGACGACATAGAATTATGTGAGCTTTTAAAAGAGTTTCTGACCTCGGAAGGGTTTAAGATCACAACAATAAATCATGGTGCAGATGGATTATCTGTGTCAATTTCTCAGGATTTCCATCTCATCATTCTTGATGTCATGCTTCCCGGAATGAATGGTTTTGATATTCTGAGGTCTCTTCGTTTACAATCCGCTGTTCCTGTATTGATGCTCACCGCTAAAGGTGAAGATATCGATCGAATCGTAGGATTAGAAATGGGAGCAGATGACTATCTGCCAAAACCGTTTAATCCGCGTGAATTACTTGCAAGAATCCGTGCGTTATTAAGAAGATCACAGAATACAAAAAAAGAAGCCGTTTTTACACCGCAAGACCACGTCAAAATAAACATAAACGATATTGAATTAAATATGAGCGCCCGTGTTGTTACCTATAAAGGAAAGATTTTGGATTTAACCGCACTGGAATTTAATCTTTTAGAAGTATTACTTAAAAATGCCGGACATGTGGTAACGCGTGACATGATGTCTGAAAAAGTGTTGGGAAGAAAACCAGACCCGTTTGATCGAAGTATCGATGTTCACATGAGCAACCTGCGAAAAAAAATTACTAAACATAATACGAATCAGGATAAAGACCCGATCAAAACAATTCGGGGAGTTGGATTCCTGTATGCTTATTCTTCGGACTGATAAGGAGGTGATCGATTTTATTAAAATAAATAAGGGTTGTCTATAGGCTATTCAGATATGTCTTTTGAAAATTTTCAAATAAAGGGAAAAAAAGTATGCTAAAAAACTATTCTAAAAAATTAAAATTATGGAAACTTACATGGTTAATTATCATGGTAGTGCTATTTACTACGGTGTTTATTCAATCTGAAACACACGCTGAGTTAAATGGCGTATGGCAGGATGATCAAAACAACCTATGGTTTTTTGTTGAGACCAAAGTATTTGATACCATCTCAGTAAGAATGAACCTTGGCGACCGCAACAGTGATTTATTTATTGGCAAACGAAATGATTCAACAATAGCATTTGATTCATTTGGCAGAGGTGGAAAATTCAATGCCACGTTAGAAGGCGATAAATTTACTGGAGTTTTATCAACTCTTCTTGGTGGAGATACGCCGATTGCTGCCAATCGGCTGCTCAAGTATCGCGGAAGTAAATTTGACGGCATCATGCAAGCAAGTGATGGAAGTTATCTTGTCTATTTATCCTTAGGCCCAAATATTGTTCCGACAGTCGTTGTTCTATCCGTAACATTAAGAGAATCGGATACCGGTTTGAGAGCGCGTGGCGGGTATGAGGTTGAAAGTGAATGTTATGTCGGCACAACGAAGAATAATGAATTTAAAGGCACTTCGACGACAACCAAAGGTAAAGGCATGCAAATTAGTTTTAATTCCACCAATGGTTCAGGTGCTGCTACAATTACTCCTCCTCCGGGAACAACTCCGCCTACTCCGCCTACTCCGCCCCCAATTCCTATTCAAACATCACCGGTTCTGACCATTGGAGATCACGAGACTCCTACTCTGCCCACACCCCCTACAGGAGAGGATGCGAAATTCAATCCAGTCATACTCATCGAAACCATAGCCCCATCAACTAGCCCGAATAGCAAATCGGATTTTTACAACGGCTATTTTCTCGATAGTTCTGTTCAAAAAAGATATACCATCTGCGGTAAGGTTCAGAATGCTACTGACATGGGAACTCTTCCGACCATCACTATTGCACAGAAAGTCGTCCGCCTGACAGCTACAAACACAGAAGGCAATTATACCTTCTGTGATGAAATTGACATCACCCAGCTTATTGAGCTTGAACCCAGCATTCTTTCCCAGTATTTCCGTAATTTTTCACTTGAATTACGAAACAAAAATAATGATACTGCCCGCAAGCGATACACAATTATTGACAGCCTAAGCCGTAATATTGATGATATGGTACATGAAGTAGGGTTTCAATTCCTGCTGGATAATATGAACGAAGAAGAAGGTGAACGGATCAATACGTTTATTAGTCATGCAGTCAATGATCTGGTCATGTCTAATAATGCGATTTGGGAGGATACTGTAGATGAGCTATTTAAAGAATTATTGAATAACAGTTGCGACATGGGAGATTTGATTGACGTACTGTCAGATTTCAAACTTGACAGTGCGCTCAAAAAACTGGATGCCAAACTCCAAGCTCGCACCAGTAAGGATGACTGGGAAACCGAACCGATCAATACATCTCAAGGTACCTTTGAAGGTGGAGGCGCTACTAATATAAATAAATTAGAGGATTTATGGTACGACATGGTCTATTCAATATCCGCTGGAATTATTGTTGCAAAATATAAACTTCTCGTGGATGCAGTCGTGCCATTTGTTTATAATCTCTTCTATGATCTTAACAATAATGAATATTTAACGCTTTGTTTTAAATCTTTCTCAATCGGCGGTTCAGACCTAAAACTAAGCTTTGGCGATAGCTGGGAGGAATTTTTTAAAATTCAGGGCGGAATAAAAAATGTCCGTTTAGCATTTGAGTTCAAACATACAACAGATAGCTGGTGCAGGAGCGGTGCTCAATATTTTACAATGGAAAGCGGTACCTTAGTTATCAATTTTAGTGAAATAAGTCTTGAAATGCTCATGAAAGATCCTGACACTACCGATACTACCTTTAAGCCGGTAATTGAAATGAAAAAGGTCGCTGCTTCTGGTATTTCGGCTTGGTGGGAAAATTGGGTAGAGGATAGTTTGTGGTGTGAACTATCTAATAATTCCGGCGTTTACAAAATAGCCGAAATGATCAATGATAAGTTTAAATCCTTTGAGCAGACCGAGTTTGATACTCCAGCCGAAACTGAAAAAAGCGAAACTGACCCGAACGATCCAAAAGCAACGCTAACCCCGGGCAGTGATATCTTTGTTATGGGAATGGATGTTGAAAACACCATGCCTGAAACCACTTCAACAGCCTATACTTCTCAGGAAAAATATTATTCTTCCAGTACAACTGCGCTAAAAATTCATCCGGGCCACCGTGAATTAGGATTTGCAATGAATGATGATGTGATCAATCAGATGATGCTTTTTTCAGTTCTTGAAGGTAAATTGTTTAAAGATAAAGAAAAGGTAATTCTAAATCAAACGGTTCACTATGTGCTGAATACTGATGTTGCTCCCATTGTTTCGTTTAACGTAGAAGAAGAAAAGGCGTTGCGGTTTGATCTGGCAAACTGTAGTTTAGTCTTGTCCATCCCTGACATGCCAGAACCCATGGAATACCGCTTGGATATATCAGCAGTTATGTCTCTTTATGTGGCGCCCAGTGTTGGAGCCGTCAATTTCATCGTAGATCAAACGGACATCACTGCAGTTCCTATTCGAGGGCCTAAGGCGCCTGATGCAGTTATAGAAGCAATTTCCAACGATACCATTACAGGAATTGTTGACCTGCTTGATGAAAAATTCAGCACTCTCATTACAGGTATGATTGACAAACTCCTGAAGGCTCTGCCAGTCAATATTTGCATAGAAATCAGTCAAATTGGCGCCATTGGATCAGGAAATTTTCTTTCTGGATCAATTGATCTCTCTTGGTCTGATGAAATCAGCACAACAGATTCGTGTTTTAACTTATCATCGACATGGCCACCAGTTGAACCTGATCTGCCACGCCTTGAAATTTGGAATTCAAGCACAGGTCAGAAGCTAACGTCCCTGAAAATTGATTTAGCTGTCTCAACAGTTGAAGAGCTGGACTTATTTACAAAATATTATGATTCTACAGGTGCCGTAACAATTGACCCAAGCGGAGTTACATGGTCAGTTGAATCCCTTGATGGCTCTGATCCGAATGTAATTACTATTGACAGTAACGGTACCTTATATTTGGATTACGACTATTCTTCAACCATGCCAATGATATATGTAGCTACCGTAACAGCGTCATATAATAATTTGACGATGTATGATGTGGATAGTTATATCGTGGAGTCAAAAAAACAGCCAAGGAAAGACTCTGATATGGTTCTGGCTGCTACCTATGAAGAATCGATCACAGTCAATTTGAGTGATTCAAGCAATTATCTGGTGGAAGATAGTCTATACTATGAAGATATCTACGGTGAGGATCTGGAACCAGACGCATATATGGACTATTACTATACTTCAATGT
>PDZT01000186.1 GCA_002753105.1 Deltaproteobacteria bacterium YD0425bin50
GTTTTTCGCTCTTGATCTTTTTGGTCAAAAAACCGTTTTCTACGTTTAAAAAACTGATTGCATAAACGCTTCAATTGGCTATTGAGTTCACGCTCAATAGTCGATGGTACATGGCCGATCAGTTTCCACTCATCTTGAATTTGTTTAATTCTTTCTGCTCCTGCCTTCCAATCCTCTTTTTGAATTAATGCTTCAATTTCGTGAACGAGCTTTTCTTTTACTGATAAGTTTTGCTCATGCGTTTCCTGATGGCGGGATTCAAAATCTTTACGCAAAGAAAAATACGATTCACATTGATTATGAAAACGTTGCCAAACCGATTCGCTCACTTCAATTGGGACTGGGCCAATCTCTTTCCATTCCTTTTGGAGTGAAACAAATACATGACTCATTTTTTCAATATCATCTTCTCCCTGAATTGATTGAAATGCCTTTTCCGCAGATTCACAAAGAGACTCTTTTTTCTTTAAGTTTTCAAGTTTATAGGATTCAAATTTTTTAAAAAAACGATTGCAGGCAGACCGAAAACGCATCCACAGTTCATCACCTTCTTTTTTGGGAATCGGACCAATTTCTTTCCAAGTGTTTTGAAGCTCTTTTAATATATTTGCTGTTTTTTCATAATCCGTACTATGTTCAATTTGTTCAACTTGTTCGCATAGGTCTTTTTTATGTTGCAAATTTTTAATACGTTCAGTGTCTAATTTTTTATAATAATTTCGGCGAGCTTCAAAAAATTGATCACAGATCAGTTGAAATGCGTCTTTGATATCCTTTTCCATTGTTGCAGGCAAATAACCAATTTTATTCCATTCATTCTGAATTTCTTTAATTTTTTGAGCATTGGTTTCCCAGTCTTCAGACATTAGGGTAAGTTGTTTTGCCTGATCAAATATCGCTTGCTTTTTTCTCAAACAAATTTCATATGCATGGTCACAAGCCTGTTTAAACCGATTCCAGATTTCTTCAGATTTGTCCTTTGACACCGGGCCAATCTCTTTCCATTTGGCTTGAACATCCCGTAAAATTGATGATATATTTTCTTGTATAGGCTCATTATTTTCAAGTGCTCGAATTAAGGCTTCAACCACTTCACAGAGTTCGGTTTTTCTATTGAAATTTGCCCATCGTTCCCATTCTAAATTTTCCTTAAATTCTGACTGGGTTTTAAAAAAAAATGTGCAGGCATCTTTAAATCGTAACGACAATTTTTTTTTCTCTTCAGGTACTAGAGTACCCGTAGTATTCCACGTTTCCTGAGCTGTTCTAACCTTTTTTTCAGCTTCAAATCGATTTTCGTTTTGGTTAGCTTTTTCAACGAGTTCACATAACGTCAATAATGCACTGATTTCTTGCTGTTTTTCAGGGGCAATGGGGTGTTGTTCTGTATGTGTAACTGATTTATTAATGGTTTCTTGTTCCACTATATTGTCTTGTTTTTCCTGTATCTCTTTTTTCATCTGCCTATCTGCCTTATCTTCACGTTGTGTTACGCGAAAGCGTAGTCGCAATCACCTATAAGAAACGGTTATTTCCATAATACAATACCATGCTGAAATTTATAGTTATCCATATCCCTTTAGATTGTCAATATGGTTTATTATTCGCTATTCACTATTCTTTGCCCATTTAGATAACATCTGATGCAAGTCCTTTTTTTTAAGAGGTTTGCTTAGGTAGTCATCAGCGCCTATTTGAAAAATTCGTTCTCTATCTTCGTTAGAATCATGAGCAGTTAATGCAATAATAGGTATTCTAGTTGATATTTTATCTTTTGTTCTTTGTATTTCAAGGTGCCGAATTTTTTGAATTGCAGTATAACCATCCATCACAGGCATATTCATATCCATGAGGATCACATCATATCGTGCCATGTTTAGCTTTTCTAATACCTTTTCGCCATTTTCAACAATTTCTAATATCACCCGCGTTTTTTTTAAAAATTGCTGAAGAATCATTTGATTGGGTTCATAGTCTTCGGCAGCTAAGATATGCATTTCAGGCAATCCACTATCTAAATTGCTTTGTAAGGGATATTGTTGAGTTTGAACCGTTTCTTTAGCAACAGAGGATTGAATTTTTTTGAGAACAGGAAAGGATAAGGTAAAACAGGTTCCTTCTTTGGGTTTACTTGTAACACTGATCTGACCTTGATGTTTTTCAACTAGTGCTTTAACAATCGATAGACCAAGTCCTGTTCCTTTTTCGCCTTTGGTTCCTGATGTTGATGCATCCGTAAACTCATCAAATAAATGTTCCATGTGTTCTGGAGGAATACCAATTCCCGTATCCATAACAGATACGTGAACCGTATCATTTTCAACGATTACCATTTCCAAACGGATATGACCATTTTCCGGGGTAAATTTAATAGCATTGGAAAGTAAATTATTGATAACTCTTAAGAGTGCAGTACTATTTCCAAGGATAATGATTTGATCTATATCATTTTGGTTTGAAAATAACGTAATGCTTTTTCTCATGGCTAAATGCTTGAATGCATTGACACTGCTTTGCACAATAGTATTTAGCGGTATCGGTTCTAACTTGAGTTCGGTTTCTTTGGATTGTATTTTACTCGCATCTAACAAATCTTCAATTAAACTTAATTGAAATTCCCCATTTTTTTTGATTTGCTGTAAATACACTTTATCTTCAGGTACAATATAGTCTTTTTCTAATAAGAGGTCTGAGAACCCCAAAATACTATTCAAGGGTGATCGTAAATCATGAGAACATACAGCTAATACATTATCTTTGATTTTGTTTAATGTACGTAATTGTTCAACAGATTCTCTAAGATGATTGTTTAACTGAGTCCGTTCCAAATGAACTTTAAGACGTGCGAGAAGTTCTTCACTGACAAAAGGTTTAACCAGATAATCCGTAGCACCGGATTGAAAAAATCCCAATATATTGGATTGCAATACATAAGCGGTTAAAATGATAATCGGAATATCTTTCATTTTTAATTCATTCCGAATTTTTTTACACAGCTCCTCACCGTTCATTTCTGGCATGATATTATCCATAATCACCATATCAATTTCTGCCATTCGATTACATAAAATCTCAAATGCCTGTATGCCGCTTGATGCTTCGATAATCTTTACACCTTCACGTTTTAAACAATTCGATACGATCATTCTTGCCGTTTCACTATCATCTATAACCAACGCAGTTAAATTTTGAATGGGCGCTTCTGGTTTTAAAATCTTACTCACCGTTCTTAATATTTCTCCTTCAGTGAACGGCTTGAGAATAAAATCTACTGCACCTAGATCAAACCCTTTTTTACGGTCTTCAATCGTATCTTTGGATGTAACAAAAATCACTGGGATACGGCCATCTTTCTTATGCGTAAAAAATCTCGCATATTTAGTATCAATGAGCTTCTCAAACGTCATAAACCCATTCAGCTTAGGCATTTCAATATCCAGCGTAATTAAATCCGGTAACACTTCGGCTGCTTTTGAAAGTCCCAAAATACCATTGGCAGCTTCAAAAACCGTATATCCGCCTTGTTCAAGTTCATTGCGAATCAGTGCCCGAATTGTAGCACTATCATCAACCACTAATACTTTCATTTGTTGGGATTCCATAATTTTTTTATCCTACCATTTTGCGAAATGATCTTCTGTCCAACCAACGCAATTGGACAAAAAGCTCGTTTCGCTCGTGTCTGTAGTTAATGATCCTTCAAAAATTCCGATTAACTGTGTAAACCGTGATGCAATTAAAACTGCATTAATCTTTTCTGTTCGATGGGTTTCAGCGCGAAATGTCAAATTCACTTTGTTGTCAAATGACCGAATTTTCCATGGTTGAAACAAGTCATCTCTATTATACTCAAAAGAAACAGTATCCACTTTAGTAAAATGCCCATTAATCCAAAATCCATTTTCCGTAAAACTTGTTTCATTCACTCCACAGGACAGGTTCAAGCCTAAAGACCTTCCATCAGGCAACACTGAGGTAATTGCAGCCCAATTCCAAAATGTCTCCCGGCGCATATAGCCTGCAGTCCAATCCATCAAAGCCATGTATTGAGGTGATGATACTGTTGTAGATTGACCGCCAAAATTAAGTTTTCCATTACAGGATACAGGTGTCGTTTTTTGAGTATAGACCCAGCCATTGTAACCCGCCCGGCTACAAAGCCGTAATGGTTTTGTACTGGATGTGTCCAAATCTATTTCTAATCCAATATCTTTTGTATGACATGAAACATGATGTTTTTCAATTTGAATATTGAGTTGTTTTGAGCTGAAGTGTGCAGACACTTGTTCAGGGGTTGTAACAATATGCGCATATTTTTTGAATGGTGGTTGAAGTGCTTTTTTTTCAAACAATTTTTTACGATTGCGATCATAAATATAAAAAAAACCATTGGTAATATATTTTAAATCAACCACCGCAAGACCAGCAATATATTCAGGCCCACTCAAGCCAACAAAAAAAAATTGATGAAATAAAAAATGACGTATCCAGAAAGGAATGGGTGTACCCATAGGCGTTTTTAACGGGTAGTCTTTATAGTTTACCATATCGATTGGATTCTCAATAATACCAAACGAGACATTACCTTGGTTATCAATTAGTGTTTTCATCTTTTCATTACCCTTTTTTTTAGTTTCGGACATTAACCACGGAACACACGAAAAACAATCAGCACGAAATATATAGAACTATTCCGTGTATTCCGTGGTTAAAGTGACTAAACAGTTAAAGTTTTTTTTATTTCCGCGACTTTAGATTCCACGAGTCCTCGGATTTCCTGAAGACGTGATTCTGTCATTGCTTCAAATCTTAACACAAGAACGGGTTGGGTATTGGATGCTCTAACCAATCCCCATCCATCTTCAAATACAATACGTACACCGTCAATATCAATAACGTTGTACTCTTTTTTAAATATGGCTGCAACCTGTTCAACAAGTTGAAATTTGATATGTTCTGGACATTCAACGCGAATTTCTGGAGTTGTTGCAGTTTTAGGAAGTTCATCGATTAATTGAGATAATGTTTTTTTTGAATTAGCCAATATTTCAAGCAATCTACACGAAGCATAGATAGCATCATCATATCCCAAATACCGATCGGCAAAAAACATGTGCCCGCTCATTTCTCCGGCTAATAATGCTTTTTCTTCTTTCATTTTTTGTTTGATTAATGAATGTCCGGTTTTCCACATAATGGCTTTTCCACCATGTTTTTCAATATCATCATACATAACTTTCGAGCATTTTACTTCAGAAATAAACGTAGCCCCGGGATGGCGTGACAAAATATCACGGGCAAACAAAATTATTAATTGATCTCCATAAACAATTCTACCTTTTTCATCCACAACACCAATACGGTCTCCATCACCATCATAGCCAATCCCCACTTCTAACTTGTGTTCTAACACAAGACGAATAAGGTCTTGCATATTTTCTGCAACCGTTGGATCAGCCTGATGATTTGGAAATCTGCCATCCATATCACAGTATAACTCATGAATTTCACATCCCAATTCATTCAGAATTGGGATAGCAAGAACACCCGCCGTACCATTACCGGCATCAATACCTATTCGGAATGAACGTGACAGGGAAATTCCGTTGATGATAAAGTCCTGATAGGCTTGACGCACATCGACTTTTACAACTTTACCTTTTCCATGAATAAAATTATTGTGTTCAATCAGCTCATGGAGTAATCGCAGTTCTTTTCCATGAACAGAATCCAGTCCAAGGCATAGTTTAAATCCGTTGTATTCAGGAGGGTTGTGACTTGCAGTGACAATTATCCCCCCCTCCTGCTTCAAATGATGAATAGAAAAATACAGTACTGGGGTAGGACACACACCAATATCGATGACTTCACAACCAGATGACAATAATCCCTGAATTAAATTTTCACAAAAATAGAGTGATGTTAATCGACAGTCGCGGCCAACAGTGAGTTTATGACATTGATGACTTTTAAGATAGGTTCCAAATGCTTTTCCAATAAGAAATGTATCTTTTTCTGTAATATCTTCATCTGCAATACCACGAATATCATATTCTCTAAATATAGTTGGATTCATATATTCTCCTTTATTTCTTTATCAAAAACGCCTTGATCATCGTTTCGACCAGACATTATTCGTGCCGTGACAGAATTGTAGGGGCGAACCTTGTGTTCGCCCTCCAAAAGGGCGATGACAAGCATCACCCCTACATTGTGGCCGAAACGAAGACAAGGCCTCAAAAGCTATGTAGCACAGCGATAGTTCCAATCAACCAGCAATAAGGTGCAACCATATACAATTTACCTTTATTGATGAGTTTAATGAGTATTTGAAGAGCCAAATAGCCAATAATGAATGATACCACGATTCCAAAAAGGATAGCACCTATATTGATTTGCTCAGTACCCGTCAATCCATCCTTTAAATTGAGCAATTCTGCACCAAGAATTGCAGGCATACTTAAAAGAAAAGAAAACATACCTGCTGTATTCCGATGAACTCCAAGATAAAGTCCAATAGAAATCGTTGATCCAGATCGAGATAATCCGGGTAATACGGCTATTCCTTGCATTATTCCAATACATAAGGCTTGAAACAGACTCAACTCCTGATTTGGGTTCGTTGGTTTGATCCATCGGGTCGCCAATAACAATAAACCTGTTACCCACAGCATGACTCCACTCACAAGCATGGAAGATAAATATTCTTCTGCAAATTTTAAAAACAGAATTCCAATAATCGCCGTCGGAATAGATCCTAAGACAATCAACACAGCCATCCAGAGATTTGGGTCTCTATGCCAATAATGTCGGTTAAAAACTTTGGATGGAGTAATACATATATCACGGAAGACATGTATTACTGACAGGATCATCGCTTTAACTGGTGATACATATACTATGATCACTGCTAATAATGTACCAAAATGCAAACTAATATTTAAAAAAAGACCTGATTCATGAATTCCTAAAACATGTTCCATGAGAACAAGATGCCCAGAACTGCTAACCGGAAGAAATTCCGTTAGCCCCTGAATAATTGCTAAGACGAGTGTTTGGATATAGTCCATAAATGTTCCCTTGAAGTTGTAATAACTTATTGTCACTTTAGCTATTGATTAGCGGTAACCATTCACACTCCTCCCCCAACGGGGGAGGCCGGGTGGGGGGATACATGGCTGCAACGAGGAATTTCCCCATATGCATCAAGCTAAAAAAAGTCCCGTAGGGACGACCTGATTGTAGTCGTGAAATATTCATTTAATTAAAGCTCCGTAGGAGCGACCTGTTTACGCATCAGGCCGCTCCTACGGAGCTTAATTTAGGATTCACGAAAATTGCTACAAACAGATCGCTCCTAACGGAGCTTGTAAATAAGCCTATCTCCTTAGCTTGATGCATATGGGAATTTCCCTCCCTCCCCGCTGGGAGGGGAGGGAATGCTTACGATTAGCGTTTTATTATTTCTCTGCGATAACCAACATTTCAAAATCTTCAGTTGATAATTTATGGTTTCGACTGAATTCCCCAAGCTTCGCCCCATAAATATTAACAGTTTTGAAATCCAGCGTCTTTAACAGCCACGTTATTTCAGAGGGTACATAATATCTTTCGCTGCATTGCAGTTCTTTTTTGTTCCCAAGATCATCTTCTACATGTACAGTGTTATGCTCTCGAAACGTCATCAGATCAAATGAAAGTATATCACATTTAGCGTTCCCTTCTATTGTATTTGAATCGAGGAAATCCTTGACAGAATGAAACAAGGGAAACAAACCGTTCAACGTGGTAAATATCAATTTTCCTTTTGGCAGTAAGGCATCCGCTGCGTTTTTAAGAATCTGAAAATTCATTTCATCCGTTTCCATTAATGAAAATGCGCCCTCACATAACATAATAACCAAATTGAATTCCTGCCGAAAAGGGAGATTTCTTGCATCATGTTGTTGAAAATCGATTTTCAGATGCCGTTCAGATGCTTTTTCTATTGCCCGTTTTAACTGAGATTCTGACAAATCAACCCCGACAACAGTATATCCTCTTTGGGTTAATTCAATAGAATGTCTGCCAGTGCCGCATCCTATATCCAGAATACGTACCGCTTTATTATGTTCGATTTCTTTTTCAATAAAATCACACTCTCCGATAGTCCCTTGAACGAAACATTCATTATCATATTTCATTGCGTAGTTTTCAAACAACTCTTCATACCATTTTTTCATGTGTTTCTCCTATCTTTTAATTATTTCCCCT
>PDZT01000187.1 GCA_002753105.1 Deltaproteobacteria bacterium YD0425bin50
TAGATGATGAACATCGGAATTCCATGTGTTGATATATCTTTGGAAAATTGCTTACAATCACCGTTGTATTGAACACACCGAAATCATGATTATCTGGTCGGGGATCGTCTTTTTCTCTGGTAAATCCAGCCTGAACATAAAACCATATTAACCAGTTGATATGCGAAGAAAACTGAACATTTGCAATAATATTCCCTTTATAGGTTGGAAGATTCCATATTTCATCATCTAAATCTAAATGGGTAATATCCTGATACGTAAAATTTACATTCAGGTAATTATCTTGAGTTAGATGGAGTTTAAACTCGGTTTCAATTCCCTGCGACCGCAGTCGTCCTCTATTTTGATAAATCTGATTCAATCCAATCATTTCTGGCCCGATTTCTTTTTTGATTAAATTGTAAAATCCTGTTACTCTTCCGCTAAAATATGGGTTTAGTGAAGCACCAAAACTGAGTTCATACGTGTCCACAGTTTCTGGTTTTAAATTTGGATTACCAAATAGACTGGGATTGTTTTCGCTGTAAAGTTCATAAAAATTAGGTGCACGAAATGCACGGCCATACAACAATTTGATGTCATAATCAGGTAAATATTCCCAGATTAAACCGGCTCGTGGATTAAAACTTCCGCCAAAATCACTATAGTCGTCGTAACGAGCGCCTAAGGCCAACCGAAGATTAGAGGAGATATTCCACAAATCTTCACCAAACAATGCTTTAAATTGCCGGCTGATATTTTTATTGTAGTTTTGAGACTCACTTAAATCGATCATTTCAGGAAGCATCATAACGACTTGCTGCATAGATGTGTATAGAAAATTGGCTTGATAGGTAACATCATCCTGTTTCATATTTTCCCAATTTAAACCGAAAAGAAGCGTGTGTTGACCCAACGAATTCACAATATGGCTTTCAATTCCAGTACGCGTATTTCTGCTTGCTGGAATACAATTCATGCCCTGTGGATAGAATTGAATACCCAAAGGCGAAGGTGCAGCGCCACCGGGTGGAATAATCTGAACCATGCTTTCAAGATCATTTTGGGTACGATACACTTTAGCAAAACAGTTCCATGTATCTGCAAAGTCATGGTCATAGCTTAATACCATACTATAATCCGCTGAGTTGATTTGGCTGAATTGATTTAATGCATACGATAAAAATGGGCCTGCTTGTTTATTTCTGTCGATATATCGGCCATTCAATTGAATATCCTCTTTTTTTAAAAAGAGTTCTATATCATATTTTTGATCATGTGCTCTAGCCTTACCCGGAGCCTGAGATGCATGGATGTTAAATAAGCGATCCAGTTCTGTCTGGTAATCTTTTTCAATATAAGCACGAAAACCATCTGAATCCAAATAATTGACATTCATGGCGAATTGAATGTCATTGGTCAATGTATCTCCATAAAGAAGATTGTATTGCTGGGTATTAAAACTACCAGTAGATGCTGAAAAATCGATTCCATCGATATCTTCACCATTTTTTGTAATAATGTTAATAACACCTGAAAAGGCATTTGCACCATATAACGCTGAACCCGGGCCCCGAATGACTTCTATACGTTTTACATTGTCTAAAATCAGTGTATCCATTGTCCATGTGGCGCCGCCTAAGAACAGATCATTCAATGCCTGTCCGTTCAGCATGATGAGTATATTTTGAGAGCCTTGTTTTTCCATGCCACGGGAATCAATTGTATAGACTTGACCTGAATCGTTATATCGATAACTCATTCCCGGAATAGTCTGAAGCACATCCATCAGATGTCTGGCACCCATACGTCGGATATCCTCATCTGTGATAACTGAAATTGATGCAGCAGTCTTAGTAATGTTCTCCCAGATTTTTGATGCAGTGATAACCATGGTTTCTGCCTGTAGCCAACGGAGTTCTGATTCAAGTTCTTCATCCTCAGATAAATTTGTAGTTAGCTGCTCAGCAGATAGGTGTTGTATCACCATTATCTGTAAAAAAAAGATCAATAAAATACTTATTCTTATTGTCTTCTTCATTATTATTAATTTTTTTACCTCCAGTTAGACAATTATCCATTGATCTTAAATTGAGTAACGATCTTTTTTAGCCTTGTTGCCATCTCAGAAAGTACTTCTGCAGAACGATTCGTTTCACTAGCAGAAGATGCATTTTGCTGTGAAGAAACACTGATGCTCTGAATATTTTGTGAAATTTCCATCACCCGTTGACTTGCTTCAATAGAGGAATGTGCAACATTATTCACTGCTTTAGAGAGTTCCTCGACATGTTTTGCTACTTCTAAAGATGTTTTGGATGCTTCATCAGTAGATCGTGCGATTTCATGAACCAATTTCGCAGATTGGTTTGTATTCAACGCAACATCATTTATACTTTGGGCATTGGTAGCTACCGATTTCGCAATTTCACTTGCTGTGGCTGTCTGTTCTTCAACTGCTACGGCTATTATCTGATTAATATTTGCAATTTCATTAATGACACTCGTAATCGATCGAATTGCCTGAACAGCTTCTTCAATGCTTTTTTGAATATTATCGACCTGTCCGGAAATTTCATCTGTAGCATCTGCAGATTGTTTGGCAAGTTCTTTGACTTCGCCTGCAACCACAGCAAATCCTTTACCTGCGTTTCCAGCGCCGGCAGCTTCTATTGTTGCATTTAAGGCCAGCATATTCGTCTGATCTGCAATATCTTTAATCACGCCAACAACCTTGCCAATCTGTTTGGAAGCAGAAGCAAGCGTGTTCATTTTTTCATTGATGACTTCGGTTTCTGTATTGGCATTCTGAGAAATCAAACGTGCCTGACTTGTATGTTTGGCAACTTCATTTAACGAAGCAGTGAGTTCTTCTATGGCTGCAACCATCGTATTGACGCTGTTCGATATTTCATCACTTGCCTGCGCCATTTTATTTACATTTCCAGCCGTTTTTTCTGCAGACTGGGAAATCGAATTAAAGGTTACGGACATTTCTTCAGTCATAGCCGCGATGTTGTTTACTGAATGACTCGATTGTTCAGATGCAGAAGCAACCGTTTGGACATTGACAGAAACCTGCTCAGATGCTTCAGCCACTTTATAGGCCTGAGAATTGACTTCTTCAGATGAGGATGCAAGCTGATTCGAAACAGCCGTTAATCCTTCAGAAGAAGAAAAAAGACTATGGGTAATTTGAACTACATCACTTATGATGCCCATTATTTTATTCTTCATGGCTTCCATGCTTTTAATTAATACGCCAATTTCATCTTGCTGGTTCACATTGATCGTAGCCGTAAGATCACCGTTCGCTATAGCGTTGACAAAATACACTCCTTTTTGAATCGGTCTTTTTAAAAGTGATGTTATGGATAAGGTTAATGCAATACTGATGATAATAACAATAAACATCATTACTAAAACTTCCCATTGGGTGGTAGTTGCATCATTGATCATTTCCACATCTGACAGGATGTTACTTTTGGCTTTTGTTCTGATTTCATGAAGAAGCGTCTGAACAGACTTTAATGCGGGTATGGTCTGGCTTGAATAGATCGTATTGGCAGCTTCATAGCCTTTTTGATTTATTGTCTCTGCGTTAATCGCTTCTAAGAGATGGGTTTTAATTTGTTGTAGTGCAGGTTGGGTTTGGGTATTGAGTATATCTATCGCATCTAACATTTTATGCTGGTTCACAAGTTCATTGATTGGAATTGCAGATTTATGCATGAGTTCATGAGGTTGTTTGATGGATTCAATTACAGATTTGAACTCAGGAAAGTGCTCCATAAGTTGAATGGTCTTGGGTTCTTTAATGTATTTTGTGAATTTACAAAGTTCAGGGTTACTTTGAACACCCAGATCAAATGGTTTTCCAGAAGCATAATCTTTACAACGCTGTAACCGTTTTGGATTTTCGTCGTTAATATATACTCCAGTTCCAATAATCCAATTCCAAGGTTTATAGAGTTTGACATAGCTCATTTTGGGTACAGCAGAATCTTTACCCGGTTTTGGCCAGAAATAACATATAAAGCCTTGTCCATGTGTATTACAAACATTGATAAACTCTGTAAATATATTTTGATTATTGTATCCTTTAAAATGAGTCAAATCCTGACTTTCGAGTTCTGGTTTCATCGGATGCATGATCATTCGGTAATGCGTATCATTGATCCAGATATAATCATCATTTTCCTTACCATACCTGATTGATCTTAAGAATTCCTTTGCTCGGTTTTGCTTTTCTACCATAGTCTCTGTAGATGAATTTTGGTCAATATGTTGAATGATAGAAAATCCAAGATCAACCACATTTCGAACCTGATTCTGATACACGAATAACCCTCCGCCTTCTTCGGCTAATTTTTCTGTAACTGTTCCAATCCAATTCAAATGTTCATTCAGACTCATCGTCAGCGCTTGTCTTAATCCATAATGCGGACGGCGAAATTCTTTTTGGATCAATATCGCAGATTCATGTACTTTTCTATGGGGCTCTTCAATCTGTTTTAATAGAGGTATCAGTTTTGGATCAAGTGATTCAGCTTTTTTTCGACCTTCACCATATAACCATTGCCCAAATTTACATTTGTGATCATCGGTTTCAACCTGAAACGTGGTAATACTAGTATCTGTTAAAAATGCACTAAGCTGACTTGCAAAGTTCAGATGATCAATTTCTTGTTGAGCTAAAATTGCATCTAACTGATTGCCTACATTCGCTTCTTTTGCATGTTCTATAATCTGATCGATTCCAAATAAAAATAATACCCCAGTAATAAATAACAAAAAAATAATAATGCCAAAACTAATACCCAGCTTTGAAGCGATGTTTATATCTTTCCACTGTTTCATGTAAGCCCCTCTCCTTATATTGCCGTTATTTTTTAAATTACTAAATGTTCTAGTAGTGCTGAATAAGCGAATCTATCTTATCGGAAATTGAATAATACATGGTTGCATATCCTTTTTTAATTTGAATTACAATACAAACGATATGAATGTAGGATGTTCTTGGCTATTGACTTCACTATGAGTTTCGCTTATCTATTTCTTATGATGAGAAATGAATTTTTGAGATTGGAAATAAAAAGGAGGATGCATGCAGAAAAATACTGAAGTTCAGAAGAATGTTGAAAAATTACGTGCGGTTGAAACAACCGTATCGAATATTGAAAAACAATACGGGAAAGGCGCAATCATGAAACTTGGCGGGCAACCTATTGTTCGGGTTCCAGTTATCAGTTCTGGTTCGCTTGCGCTGGATAAGGCATTAGGGATTGGTGGGCTTCCACGAGGCAGGATTATTGAAATATATGGGCAGGAGTCTTCAGGAAAAACTACGCTTGCATTACACGCAGTTGCTGAAGCCCAAAAAATGGGTGGAATTGTTGCGTTTATTGATGCAGAACATGCATTGGATATTAAATATGCAAAAAAATTAGGTGTAAATTGTGACGAACTGTTGGTATCCCAGCCCGACACAGGTGAACAAGCCTTAGAGATTACAGATATGCTTGTTCGAAGCGGCGCAATTGATGTTGTGGTTATTGATTCTGTTGCAGCGCTTGTTCCAAGGGCAGAAATCGAAGGTGAAATGGGAGATCAGCATATGGGCTTACAAGCTCGATTGATGTCTCAGGCTTTACGTAAATTGACTGCATTTATCGGAAAAACAATGACTACGGTCATTTTTATCAATCAGATACGAATGAAAATTGGCATGGTTTTTGGTAATCCAGAGACCACCACAGGCGGCAATGCGTTAAAGTTTTATTCCAGTATTCGGCTTGAAATCCGTAAGGTATCTGTGATTAAAGATGGACAGGATTCGACAGGCAGTAAGACGAAAGTCAAAGTGGTAAAAAACAAACTTGCGCCACCTTTTAAAGAAGTGGATTTTGATATTATGTACGGCGAAGGTATTTCCACTACAGGTGAACTCCTTGATATAGGTGTAGCAGAACAGATTATTGACAAAAGCGGTTCATGGTATTCCTATAATAGCGAACGTATGGGCCAAGGTCGCGAAAACGTAAAAAAATACTTTGATGATCATCCAGAGATATACACTGATATTAAAAACAAGATTAAACAAAAAATAGGTCTTATTGACACTGACGAAAAACAGCCGGCAGCTCCAGCAGCTTCACCAACTCCACCAACTCCACCAGCAACGGCAGCGGCAGCTAAGGCATAATAGTTGTGGGCGAGGTATTATCTCGCCCATTTTTTTGTTAATCTTAATCTCATTACTAAAAAAATACGGAGATATGCATGACAGGAAACCAGGCAAGAAAGCGGTTTATAGATTACTTTACATCACATCAACATAAAATGGTGAGGAGTTCTTCTTTGGTTCCAAAAGATGATCCCACACTCTTGTTTACTAATGCAGGCATGGTGCAATTTAAACGGGTATTCATGGGTGAAGAAAAGCGGGATTACACCACAGCAGTGACTTCACAAAAATGCGTTCGAGCCGGCGGAAAACATAATGATTTGGAAAATGTGGGATATACGGCAAGGCATCATACTTTTTTTGAAATGCTTGGCAATTTTTCATTTGGGGATTATTTTAAAAAAGAAGCGATTGCTTATGCATGGGACTTGTTGATTAACGGTTATCAACTGCCTAAAGACCGGTTATGGATATCGGTGTTTCATGATGATGACGATGCCTATGATATCTGGCATAAACAGATAGGAATACCTTCAGAACGAATTATCCGTCTTGGTGAAGCTGACAATTTTTGGGCAATGGGAGATACAGGGCCGTGTGGTCCATGCAGTGAAATTCATTATGATCGGGGAGATACCTATGGATGCGGAAATCCTAACTGCAATCCCGCATGTGACTGTGATCGTTTTCTTGAAATCTGGAACCTCGTATTTATGCAATATAACCGAAATGCTGATGGATCAATGATCGCTTTACCCAAACCAAGCATTGACACGGGTATGGGCTTAGAACGTATCGCTTCTGTACTTCAGCAAACCCCTTCTAATTATGAAACGGATTTGTTTTGGCCGATTATTCAGCATCTTGTAAAATTATCCAAAAAGGAATTTGGACAAAGCCATGAAGTGGATGTGGCTATCAAAGTCATCTCAGATCATAGCAGGTCAACAGCATTTTTAATTGGTGATGGTGTGATGCCATCCAATGAAGGCCGAGGCTATGTATTACGGCGAATTATGCGGCGTGCGATTCGGTATGGGCGGCATCTTGAATTACATAAGCCTTTTTTACATCAAACTACGGATTTGGTTGTAGATATGATGACAGATGCGTATCCAGAGCTTCATGAATCCAAATCATTTATCATGAACGTGGTGGAAAATGAAGAAGCCCGTTTTATAGAAACGCTTGATAAAGGTCTTGGGTTACTCAATGATACGTTAAGCCAATTACAACATAAAGGCCGTTCAGTCATTCCCGGAGATGTTATTTTTAAATTGTATGATACCTATGGCTTTCCAGTGGATGTTGTCAGAGACGTAATCAAAGGTCATCCGATCACGCTTGATATGAAGGGGTTTGAAGCGGCTATGGATGCACAACGTGAAAAATCAAGGTCTATAGCAAAATTCACGAATTTATCGGATGGGTATAAACAACTCGCTTCTAAAGGTATTTTATCACAATTTTTAGGATATGATCATCTCCAGTTAGATGCAGCTATTTTATTGCTTGTAGATAAAGGACACGCTATTTCATCTACATCAACTGAGATGAACTTTGAAGTGGTTACAACAAAAACCCCGTTTTATGCTGAATCTGGTGGGCAGGTTGGAGATACAGGTAAAATCAGTGGACCTCAGGGTGAAGCCGAAGTCTTAAATACAATCAAAGACCCAACTGGAATTCTTATTCATCAATGCCGCATGATTTCTGGGATTTTTAATCAAGGTGAAACGGTTCATTTAAGTGTAGATGCTGCTAAACGTCAGCAAACCGCATTAAATCATACAGCAACGCATATACTTCATGCTGTGTTACGTCAGGTAGTTGGTGATCATGTCAAACAAGCGGGATCAATGGTATCGCCAGACCGGCTACGATTTGATTTTTCTCATTTTTCTCAAATTGATAAAGATACTCTGAATCAGATTGAGATACGTGTGAATGAACAAATCCGCAGGAATATCGATGTGTCTGTTTCAGAAATGGATGCGGATCAGGCATTTAAAACCGGTGCTATTGCGCT
>PDZT01000188.1 GCA_002753105.1 Deltaproteobacteria bacterium YD0425bin50
ATTATTAGTGAATTACGAATGGAACCCAGAATTATTTACCCTTCAGGGAATCCCAAACGCGTTAATCGGTTTGCATTTGTTATTCATCCTTTATCTCAAGAGCAGCTTTCAAAAGCCAAGCCTGTTGAATGGTTATCTAAGTTAACTCCTGACCCATTTATGGACACTATTGAAATGGTTATAGCGTATTCTCCACCGTTTATATATTCTAAAGTAACCGGGATTCAATCTCCAACAGGTGTTGAAGCAGAAGGGTGGTTATTAAGTGTTGGAGGGACTCCGAGACAGATGCTTTCTCATCATCCGGATTTCACTTATCAACGCTTATTGCAGGCCGCAAGAATGGCAAAACGTTTAGGTGCTCAAATTATGGGATTGGGAGCATTTACAAAAATTGTTGGAGATGCTGGAGTAACTGTTGCAAAATTGGCGGAAGTTCCAATTACAACTGGAAACAGTTATAGTGCTTCAGCAACCCTGTGGGCTGCTGCTGATGCCGTGCGTCGAATGGGTATTATTCAGGTAGAGGGTAGAAAAAAGTTAAAAGCAAAAACGATGGTTATTGGTGCCACAGGTTCTATTGGTTCGGTTTGCGCCAGATTGCTCGCTATGGCTTTTGAAGAAGTATATATGGTTGGACGAGATACAGCAAAACTGCTTGCATTAAAAGAGTCAATTTTACAAGAAACCCCAGATTCGAAATTGCACGTTTCAATAAGAGCTGACAAATACATTACTGAAATGGATGTGATTGTCCTAACAACATCTGCAGCAGGTCATCAAAAAATTTTGGATATTATGAAAGTTAAGCCCGGGTGTGTGATAACAGATGTAACCAGACCATTAGATTTATCCCGAAGTGAAGTGGCTAAACGCCCTGATGTTCTTGTTATTGAATCTGGAGAAATTGAACTTCCGGGAAATCCAATCATGAGAAACATTGGCTTGCCGGCAAAAATCGCTTATGCATGCCTTGCTGAAACCATTGTTCTTGCTCTAGAAGGACGATTTGAAAATTATACTATTGGTCGAAATATTGAATGGCAAAAAGTGAAGGACATCTACAAAATGGGATTAAAACACGGTATGAAACTTGCGGCAATTTCTGGTAAAAATGGTGTATTTACAGACGAAGACATTCAACGTGTAAAAGAGCTTGCTTTGAAAGCAAGAAATTTAGAAAAAAATAGTTGAAAAAGCAAAAACAATATGTTAGGGACTCATTTATTGCTTGCCTGGATGGCGGAATAGGTAGACGCAAGGGACTTAAAATCCCTCGGTCCATAGCGACTGTGTGAGTTCGATTCTCACTCCAGGTATGCTTAAATTCAGTCTTTTAATTACTACAAGATTACTTCTTTAAAAAAATCAGTTGTCATTGACAATATTATACTTGGTTAAAAACGAATCGTGTCTTATGACCTGATGTTTTCATAGTAACCACTTCAGGAATTTCAGATATATTCAATCTCATCACTAAGAAGCATCTAATCACATTAAATGAAAGAAATTTGCTTTTTCATGAGTTAGCTTATCCTCATAATTCTCTTTGATGGCTTGATATTTTTTTTTAAAATCAGCATTTAATCCTATAGGAACAATAGCAGAACCGGTAATTTCATATTGATCAGCAAGCGTTTTTTTAAAATTATCAAGGAGCTCTTTTCCTTTCTGGAGAATAGCCTCCTGATAATTTTTACACAAGGTTTGGATTGACTTTGTATTTGATTTTGAAACAGCCTCTATCAATGTAAATAGTTCCTGTTGAACACTTTCTAATTGAATTTGTTGAACCAGGTGTTCAACAATTAATTTAGTATTCAGTGTGGGATCATTTTCAGTTAAACTATCCAATTTATCAATGACTTCATTCAGTTTTAATGTATTGTTTAGGTATTGATTGACCAATCCATTGAGACATTGAATGAATTCTTTTTGTTTTTGCTGCTGTTTTTCTTCCTCAGAAAGTGAAAAATGCTTAGTTCTTTCCATTACAAGTTCTAAGGTGCTTTTTATTTCTGCCATTGAATTCACCACTAACTTTTCTTAACCAAATAATTTTTTAACGAGTTCTGCTACGCGCATACCTAATTTTTCAGCATTTTCTTTTGTTTTGGTATCTGGTTCACCCACACAGGCTACTCCATAATGACCTGTCGCAGACATGGGGTCTCCGACAATAATCATACCGTAAATTAATAAGGTTTGGATGATAGTCATCATGGTTGTTTCTTTTCCACCTGTAGCATCTCCAGAAGTAGCGAAAGCAGCCCCAACCTTTCCTTCCATTTGTCTTCGGATACTGACGAATTCATCAAATACTCGCTTTAAGTTAGCAGACATGACTCCAAAATATACAGGTGAACCTGCTATGATGCCTTTACAGGAAAGAAAATCTTCTTTTGTTACCTGATCTGTTGTTTTGAGTATAGCTTGGCATCCTTCGATACGATCGATACCTTTGGCTATGGCATTCGCTAAACTTTGAGTATTCCCGCCTTTTGAATAGTAAAGAATTAAAATTTGCATGAGTTTTCCTCTCTTTGTTGTATCATCAATTGTTATTTTGCGCTTCTAACAGCGCATACTCCGCCACATTCTCTGGAGTCTATTTGAGTACTTGTTTCATCTGAATTTGCTTCAGAAGTGACTGTATCTACTTTTTTAGTCCACCCATCTGCATAACTTTTACTGAATTGACTGCTCCAATACCATGGGGAAGTTTTAACAGGAAAAGAGGGTTTGGATTTAAAAAGTGAAACCAGTTCATTGACTTTAGGAAGTCTCCAGTTGTTAAGATTACCGCAGGATAATTGTTTGACATGATTCGATGCGTCTTCATAACTTAAACAAGTATTGATACCAAGATGAGTATCTAAAATACACCAAATAAGACCTGTTTGATGATCAACAATATAACCATTTTTATGAAGAGTGAATCTACCATTTGTTTTCGCCAGCTCTTTTTCGATCAATTGTTCTTTTTCTAAGTTTTTAGCAAGCTTTTCCTTATGTTTTAATTCCTCAATTTTTTTAATAATATCATCTTTCATGAAAAATTCAGGATGCTCATTTAAAAAATCCTTATATATTTTCTGTTGGTTTTGATAATCAGCCTGTTCAAATTGATGTTGTCTTAAATAATATGTCAATGTACCTAATTCTAATATTCGAGATTGATATATTTGTTGGAGTTTTTGGACTTGAGGAACTTCTGCGCTGTTTGGATAATAGTCAGTATAATTCTTACATAATTGGAAGGCTTCTTGCCATTTTTGGGCATGTTCTAATTCTGCTAAGTATTGTTTCATTTGTTCAAGATAAGCATTTTTTGACGCTTCTTTTCGTTTTTCAATATCTGTCTTGTGGTTACTGTTTGGATATTGGATTAAAAATTGTTGATACTTATCTACTTTGTTTAGAATTGATGTATTATCTTCTGAAATAGCTTGGGCATACGTCCAGTTCTCAATTTGTTGAGGAATTTCATTAGATAATTTTTGTATTTGTGAAGCAAAAACACCCTGTGGATGTGTCAGTAAAAACTGTTTACAGACATTTTGTGCTTCTTCAAACTGATGATTTTTAATGAAGTTTTCTACTTTTTGTACAGTTAGTTGATACTCAGGCTCTTCAATTTTGTTCGAAATCAGCTTGATTTTATTTTCTGCTTCAAGAGTATATTGGTTTTTGGTGTGACTTTGAATGTACATTTCCAACATTTTTTTTTGTTTGTTCAGGTCTTGTTGCGCATTAACTTTGGCTAATAGTGTATTGAATTCACTTTCGATTCGATTGGCTTCGTTATTTTTTTGGCGTGTTTTCGCTATTTGAAGCGTGAGAACAATGCTAATAAGTATGATAACGATAATTCCAGTAATACTGGAAACAAGAAGCCAACGGTTTGGAGTCTTTTTGGACACGTTTGGAATTTCAATTGTCCAATGTTTACATTCGCAATATTTTTTAATATGCGTAGTGGCCTCTTCTGTATCTAGACCATAATTAGCCGCTGTTTTTAGCAAAATTTCAAAATATTCCTTTCTAATTTTTCCATTTAATTCTGCAGCGGCAATGTCTTTATTAAATTTTGATAAATCTAATTTTGCATAACTCGCATCATAAGACCTGCGAGTTTCTTCTGATTTGAAGATAGTATGGCAATGACCAATTAAAATACTGCTTGCAGTGATCACCGCATCCTTTTTACTGCTCTTTAAAATTTCCGATTCTTTGTCTTTGGTAATTTGTTGAAGAGAGGCAATATCAAGACTCCCCTTGGCACCTAAAAAATCGTATAGAGATGTTTTACCAATAATGTTTAAATTCTCATGAATGATTTTTTCAAGTGATTGATCAAGAGGTTTGGGTTTATTGATTTTGGACTTACTGTCCAATATTGGACCGACAACCCGATCTCGAATTTTAGTTGCATCAACAGCATGTAATTTTGATAATTTAATAATTTCTTCTTCTGTGATATAGCCTTTCCCCATTCGAATATTAAGGTGTTTATCAATTTCAGTTAATTTTTCATTTTCTTTGAGTGCAATACGTTTTTCAATTTCAGCCTTGGTAAACGAATGGAGACCTAAAAGTTTATCGATTTCATCATCTGTAATATGGCCTTTGGTATTGAGAATATCGATTTGGTGATCCAGTTCTTCATATTTATTTTTTTCTGATTGCTGCTTAATTTCTAAAGCGTTTTGGGCTTCTTGATTACGCAGTGCTTCATTGGTCATCACTTTTCGAATTTCAGATATCATTTCAATATATTGTTTGGCTTTCATCCCTTTTGTTGGATGATTTCGAAATTTACTCCATTCAGCCTGTTTTTTCTTAATGGCCGATTCAATGATCTCTGAATTTTGCTCTGGCGGATTGACCGATAAGTCTAAAAGAATGTAAAAATTTTCTCTTTGCATGATCGTTTTAAATCAATTTTAGGTTATTAAAATAATGAATCATTTTGTTACTCTATAACTTAGCGAATAAATAGGTCTCGAACTCTTTCTTTTGCATCTTCAAGGTCTTTTCCCTGTATCACCGATGTGGTTTGAATGTTCACAATAACAGACCTATTTTCTTTAGTTTCTACTGCTGAAATTGATAAGCGGCCTTCACGATTTAATTTAAAATTGATCTCAATGGGCAAATCTGAAGGCAGTCCATTTGGTAAATCAAGAATAGCTGTACCGATTTCAATAGATACCTCTGTTGGAATGGTTAGTGCGCTGGACTCATTTTCCATAATACGAATGAGTACAGTTTCCTGATTTGCGACTCCCGTATAGAATGTTTTAGATGTATCAACAGGCAAGGTGGTATTTCTAAGAATAAGATTATATACGATTTCTTCTTGATTTGGCTTTTTAACAACAACACCAAAACTTTTACTTGACACATCACGGACTTTGACTGGTGTCGTTGCTTTTTTCATATGAATTGGAGCAGCAGATAGTGTATAATTGATCTCTTCGGCCAATTCATTTTGAATGGCTTTCATATCAGATTCAGATAGTTCAACGACTTTTGAAATATCGACAGCATCAGTCTGTTCAATGAGTTCTTGAATTGCTTCATAGGTTTTTTGTTTTTTTGCGGCAATACGTTGAATGAGCGCATCATTTATTGCCAGTTTCCATCCATAAATAGCAGCACCTTTCGATACTGCTTCGTCAGGCTCAAAAACTCGGGGGTCAACTTTAAATTCTTCAACGATTCTTTTTTTTACTTGAGGCATTCGAGTAGAACCGCCTACAAAAACAATTTCATCGAAGTGATCATACCCTTTTTTATCGGCTTCCTGAAGCATATTATGGGTAAAAGTTATTGTTCGCTCTAAGAGGTCTTGTGTTATTTCTTCAAATTTTTCTCGAGTAAGGTCAACTTTAATGCGTTCTCCACTATAAGTTACGTAAACTGGAACTTTATCTCTCTGAGTCAACATTTTTTTTGCTTTTTCTGATGATAGCTGGAGGTCTTGCCATGTATCTGGATCTTCCAGTATATCTTCTTGTGACCCGGTTTGATTCTGGTATTCTTGTACAAGGTAGGTTACAATGCGATCATCCCAGTCTTTTCCACCAAGATTATGGTCACCGCCAGTGCAGATAACCTCGATGGATTCGGGTTGGATATGGATCATGGTAATGTCAAAGGTTCCTCCCCCCAAATCATACACCAGAACGACTTTTTCTTTATCTGGCTCAACCGCACCATAAGCAATCGCAGCCGCAGTAGGTTCATTAAGAATTTGATGTACCTTATAACCGGCAATTTCACCAGCAAGCTTAGTCGCTTCGCGTTCATTAATTCCAAAATAAGCAGGGCAGGTGATGACAACATCTGTAATTTTATCAGCCAAATGATGTTCAGCGTCTTGAATTACTTTTTTGATAATATAACTAGATATTTCTTCCGCTCTGTATGTTTTTGAATTGTGTTCATAAAGATAGTTGGGTTCCCCCATGGATCGTTTAATAAAGCTGACTACTTCATCTGGATACAACTTGGCACTTTCTTTAGCCACATCACCCACAACAATATCATTGCCATCAAAAAAAACCACAGAAGGGGTCACTGTTTGACCTTCCATATTTGGAATAATAACAGGTTTCCCAAATTCATCGACATATGCAATTGAAGAGTAGGTTGTCCCTAAATCAATTCCAAATATTTTTTTGATTGTTTTATTAGCCATACTATCCCTCGTTTCTCATCAGATGGTTTCAGTATATAAATAGACAGATACAATTTCTGGACGTATAATTTTTTCATCCCATTGATACCCCGGATATACACTTTCTGCAATTTTTTTGTCCATAGATGGGTCTGTTGTTTTGATTTTTTTTAATATCCGTTGTTTGCTTGGATCAAAAAACGGTGCATCGATTGTGAATACTTCAATACCTTGAAAAGATAAAATATCTTCAATATCTTGAGGAAGTCTTTCCAATTGGTTTAAAATTTTTGACGGATCAATTTCGGAAACACTAAGGTTTTTATAGTAATTAACCA
Source organism: Deltaproteobacteria bacterium YD0425bin50 (assembly GCA_002753105.1). GTDB lineage: Bacteria > Desulfobacterota > Desulfobacteria > Desulfobacterales > YD0425bin50 > YD0425bin50. The sequence goes on from PDZT01000188.1 coordinate 7,024, forward strand.
ATTTTTTGATATCATCAATAATTTTAATAAAATCACCAATCGTAGATTGAAACTGCTTTTTCACAGCGTCTGATTTGTATTGTTCTAATTCTTGATGAAGCTTATCAATCAATTTTTCCTTAAAGGAATCTTTGGTAATTTTTTCATAAATTACGTCATGTAACTGGTTTATTTGTTGACTTAGTGTAAAAAAATGAGTCAAAATAGCATCAAATGAAGGACTTTCATTAGGAATCGTATAGACATGTTCTTCATTTATTGTGGCAGAACAATCCAAATTCATTTGCTTAGAATCAACTTCATTTGCTGTTTCTTCGTTAATTTTTTTTGCTTCACCCTGAGTATCATTAATACTATTTGGATTTAGTTGATGGGTCTCATTTTCATTCATAATTATCTCCCTAATACATGATGAAGCATGAACATATTATTTTTTGCACTGTAATTGCTTGCATCATTTACGTTTCTATAATTTTCAGAAAATTTAATTCGTTGAGGTTATACATAAGATAAACATGAATCACTATGGATGAAAAGGCAATGTATAGACTATTTCATGATTTATAAAGTAACATTATGTCTTTAGTGATGTCAATACTTAGTTATTGGATTATATAGGAAAAATTCATATATAACCTAAATTTTAGGCACACTGATGTAGCTGATAAAAAATTTTATAGGCAGCGATATTTACATTTTTATAATATCTGTGTTACAGAATAAATGGGTATTATGATAATTGATCGTTATGTATAACTTAATTCTTTTATCTTAAGGGGAAGTAATGAAAATTATTTTTATATTTTTTTCAATGTTTTTATCGTTAATATGTTGCGTTACTCCTTATTCTTTAGCGCAGGAGAGCCCTTATACTAAAGAAGTTTTAGATATGTTCAATCTTGCCAAAGACCATTATTATGGGATTCTTATCGGAATTGATCGATATAGCGATCCAAAGATTTTACCTTTTAATACATCTGCTTCAAAAGATATACTTGCCTTAGATGCGATATTAAAGGAACAATATGGATTTAAAAATAAAATTTTATTGAATGAACAGGCTACCAAACAAGGAATATTAAATCTATTATATGACTTTTCAAAGAAAATGGAGGAAGATGCCAATATATTAATTTATTTTTCCGG
>PDZT01000189.1 GCA_002753105.1 Deltaproteobacteria bacterium YD0425bin50
AAGCTGCAATTACTGCTGAAAAAGATTCAATTGTTTTTTTCGAGGTTTTGTTAATGTGGAGGAATCGCCATTATATGAATTTGAATATGAAGAACCGAGTGCTATGTGACAATTTCCAAAATCTCCCCCATAATTTTCATCAAATAAAGTATTGGCCATATATGCGTTGATTTTTGAAAACCGTTTATCCGTTAAGGAAAATTCACCGATTCGGCTTGCTCCTGCATCCATGGTAAGCTGCTTCCGTAAAAATTCTTCACCTTCTTCAGCTTGAATTGTTTTGACCACTCCATGTTCAAAGGTCAGTTTGATATTTTTTACATAATTTCCATTTCGAAATGAAGGCTGATTGGCAAAATATGTGCCTTGAGTTCCACGCCAGTCTGGTGATAAAAAAATTTCAAAACTGGGAATATTATGTCCTGATATTCCAAGCCATTTTCGCTGGTCGCCTTGTGATATGACCATGTCAATTTGATCTGAAACAATATGATAATACTTGATATCCATAGATGTCAGCCACTTTTTGATTTGCATGGCATTCTCATAAATAGATTCCCATTGACTGACTGCACAGGAATGGTTTAAAAAACACGCCTGTTTCACCTGTTCTGCATAAGCCTCGATGCTTAAACCCGCATGCTTGGCCAATCCATGTGTTGGGAACATACATAACGTCCAGCTAAAATCACCTGTTTCTTCACGGTTGTTCATGATCTCCCGTAAGTATTTTTTAGCAAGTATTGATGTATTAATCTGTTTCGGATCGATATCGGATAAATGTGTAATGGATTCTGGCGCATGAAGAAATATACTTCCATTCAGATGCTCAAACAATTCCTGTTCACCGGGTGTTTTAAAAATAAGTTGTTTACGAGAAGCCTGTTTAAAATATGCTTTTTCCATGGTTACAGTTAAGGCCATCCGCAGCACAGGATGCATTCCCATATCAATAATTTTTTGAAAAACCATTTCAGCAAGGTGCAAGGCTGCGTTGTCATACCGAATGAGTATGATATCACCTTTTTTGTATTTCGCTTTTCTTGATATGTTAAGCCCCCAAAATAACACATCAACATAATTCTCTAGTTCACCTTGATTGAACATATGTTGCTTTCTCCTTGTTCTCGTGATGATCACATTTCTTTTAAAAACACGTTGTGATATTCATTATGTGTTAAATGATTACGTAATATCTGATTAATCATGTTGAATACCTGGTCTATCTCTAAATCTGACATTCTTTGAATCAGAAGTTGAATACAATCGTCATCGGAAAATTTTTGAAGATAATAGATCAGCGTTTCTTCATCTGTTTTTCGATCTAGTCCAAATGCACCTACTCCTTCATATGTTTCTATAAATTCATGATGATGAAGTCCCATAATAGTTGTCTCCATAAACTGTAAACTGAAGGTGAGCGATGCTTGTATTTGGGAAGCACCTCTCACTCACTGTTGTATCCTAATTTCCAATTTGATTTTGCCAAACAAGATAAAATGATAATTAGGAGAAAAATTAGGCGGGATAAACTCTTTAATTATAGGGAATAGACAGGTCTATTCCCTACGACAACCGGTCAAGTACTTATTTATGAAGCGCTACAAGTTTATTGCTCAACATACGAATATGCCCCATTTCTTCCTTAATAATGGCATCAATTTTACTTTTTCCAAGCTTTTCAGAAACAACATCTTTCATACCTAAATAAAAAACAATTGAATCTTTTTCAGCAGTAATTGCAGCTTTTAAAATTTCTTTTATATCGTCAGGTGGGAATTCTTTTTTGTAAAAAATTCTCATGTCTGCCAATGATTGAAGGTATAATATGGATTCGTTATCCGGATCAAACACGGTGGTTTGTTTTTCTTTTTCTGTTAGTTGTTTCCGAAATTGAGCAAACGTTTTTTCATGGTCATCTTCCATCGCAGCTAGGTCTAATAAAAGTTTTTTTTGAGATGATTCATTGATCTTTTCAGCAGCCGATCGATAAAAAATTGCGCCATTTCGTTCGATTTGCTCAGCCATTTCAAAAATTTCATCTGCATTAAAATCGTAACTCATGTGTTTACCTCTCTGTATTGTTCATTGTTTTAGGGTCATTTACATTCTGAATCATTTTGACATTTTCGTATTATCAATAAATCAAAAAGTCAATGATCTAGTTCCAATATGTCTGTCCAAACATAAAAATCAATTGAAAAACGCCTGCCAAAAAACCTAAAATCCCTCCAACCAAAATTAATATCCATTCATCTTCTTGAAATGCAGGTCTCAAAATACCCACAAATTCTTCAGGAGATAATTCTTGCATTTTTTGACGTAGAATATTTTCCACATTCCATGCTTGTTGGGCGTAATCATACACATATTTCATGGATCTAGGTAATTCTCCCATTAAGCGATCACAGACTCGGTTTTTCATATTAATATATTCTTGTGTTCCGATCACAAAAAGGACAAACGGCTTTGCAACTCCTGCATTTTTTTCAACAGCCTGTTTTACATATTTTTGAAGAATTCTGAATACCTCATCAGATGATGGTCCGCGCATAATCGCATCGAGAATATTTGCAGGATTTAAAATTTGCGATGCTACGAGAGCACTATATTCTGCGGCAACTTCTTTTTGGCGTTTTAAAAAAAGCCCTTGAAAGGTAATGCCAACATATTTTTTAGGTTTAATTGGATTAAAAATCATCTTAATAGCTAACCAGTTTGTGTAATACCCTACAATTAGACCACCCACGGGTAGCAGCCACCAGGGTTGTACAAAATACCACAATACCATTTGTACCAATCCAAAAAGCCCACCGAAGTAAAACCCTGAATGTTCTATAAACTTAAATTCTTTTTTCCCGCATCTTAAAAATAATTCATTGACCAAGGCCTTATCTCTGATAAGAGCACTTATTACCATGTGTTTTAAATCAAAAATTTCTTCAATACGGGTAGTAACATCATGCATTATATTGGCAATGACTTTTGGAAGGTCTCTTTTGCTTCGGCGAAATATTTCATCTTTAGCAAATTTGGGCAACGTCTCCCATAAAATGGGTTTATATTCCATAATTGTCTCTTGAATCACAGGTTCCAAAATGGTGTGTAACGCAGGTTCCATTTCTTTGGCAACCCGATTCGGATCAAGTTGAGAAAAAACCTCCTGCACTGTGATGAGTTTTGACGTCATTAAATCAACAGACATGCTAGCCATTTTTTGAACTTTAGCTGGCACGATACCTTGCCATCCGAAAAAAGGTGGTTTTCCAAAGGGTTCAAGTGGATAAAAAGTCATTTTTAAGGCAATAACATTTGTACCCCACCCTACAATTCCACTAATCATAGGAATTGCAAGAAATTTATAAATGTCTGGGGATTGAAAAAAAGCCATAATGGCTTCAACCATGATATTACTCCCTGTTAAGAATTGATTGCTAAAGATAATATCCTCTCTACTGTAATTTTCTTGATTGTTCAAATATTTTTCTTTATGGAGAAGAAAAATAATTTAAAAAAATAGGTAGTGAATTAAGAAAGGTGAGTATGGATAAAAAAATTGAATGGGAAGATCAATTTAGCGTTCAAATTCATGAATTTGATGAACAGCATAAACATATTGTGAACATGATCAATAAATTGATTGATGCCAAACATTCAGGTGAAAATCAAAAAATTCTTTCAGAAGTCATTCACGAAATGACCCGATATTTAGATTTCCATTTTGGAAATGAGCACAAATATATGATTGAATTTGATTATCCACACTACCAAGAACATATGCTTGAACATAGAAAATTTATCACTAAAACAATTCAATTTCGCATGGGATTTCGAGATGACGATCCGAATCTAATCGATAATCTTCTTAATTTTCTAAAACAATGGCTATTTGAACACATAATGACATGGGATAAAAGCTATACCCTTTTTTTTCATGAAAAAGGATTAAAATAACCCCATTCCTAACTTAATACGCATGAATGAATTCATATGCTTTGTGAACTCAGCATAAAACAATTTGCAATTATTGATGATGTTACGATTCGTTTTACTAAAGGCTTAAACATGCTTACGGGTGAAACAGGCGCTGGCAAATCGATAATTATCAATGCGGTAAATTTGATATTAGGCAGCCGTGCATCTGGAAAGCTTGTGCGTTCAGGTTCAGATACAGCCGAAATTGAAGCTTTTTTTGAAATTAATCCTGATAGTCAAACCGCTTTGATCATGCAACATTACGGATATAACCCTACAGAAGGCTTATTAATTCGTCGTGTTATATCCCAAAATGAACGTCACCGAATTTACATTAACAGTCATATGACTACGATGCAGGTACTGAATCAGGTAACAGAAAATTTAGCCTGTATTTCTGGACAACATGCTTATCAAAGTCTGTTAAAAGATGAACAACATTTATTCATTTTGGATCAATATGGCGGGCTAATTGATCTTCGTGAAAAACTTATTCAAACCTACAGAACTATTCTTCCACAGATTCGTGAAATCGCAGCGTTAAAAGAAAAACAAAAAAAAAAGAATGAGCATCTTGAACTGATCGAGTTTGAACAAAAAGAAATTGAACAAGCGAATATCCAGTTACATGAAGATGCTGACTTAGAAAAGGAACGGTACCGGTTACGTCATGCTGAGAGCATTGTAACGAATATCCACCAAATTCAACAAGACCTGTATCATAGTCAGGGCGCTGTGCTTGAACGAATTGGCACTGTGATTAAACAACTTGAAAAAATAAGCGCATTAGATTCTAAACTATTGCCATATGGTGAGACATTAACCGAGTCAATTTACCGGATTGAAGATGTTGTCTCTGGATTAGATCAGTATCTAAACCAAATTCAAATTGACGAAAAACGTTTAGAAGAAGTGGAAAACCGCTTGGACTTCCTTAATAAACTCAAGCGAAAATATGGTGGTACACTAGAAAAGATTGTGGAGTATTATGATCATATCTCCAATGAATTGAAAAATGCATGTGATTTAGACGATCGCATCAAAGCACTTGAAACAAAACTTATAACCCTAAAGGTGAATTTATATACCATTGCAAAAGAACTGTCTATTCAGAGACAAAAACATGCGGTTGATTTGTCGAAAGCAGTTGAAAATGAATTAAAAGAATTGATGATGCCGCATGCACAGTTTAACGTAAGTCTTAAAACACATAAAGGGGAAGAAACAGAATCTTGCCTAAATATCGATGGCGTTTCGATTTATGAAACGGGAATGGATAGAGCATATTTTATGATTTCTCCAAATATTGGCGAAGAGCTTAAACCGCTATCCAAAATTGCATCGGGTGGAGAACTTTCCCGAGTTGTGCTCGCATTAAAAGTGATCCTCGCAGAAAAAGAATCGGTGGGCACCATTGTTTTTGATGAAGTTGATTCTGGAATTGGAGGCAGTACAGCAGAAGTTGTGGGCAAAAAAATTGCCAACTTATCCAGATATCATCAGATCATTTGTATTACTCATCTTGCCCAAATAGCTAAATTTGGTCAGACGCATTTTAAAATTACCAAACAAATTTCAAATGGCCGAACAGCAACCCTTATTCAAACCTTGAGTTCATCCATGCGTATTGAAGAAATCGCCCGCATGTTAGGCGGTATCCACATTACACAAACTACCTTAGACCATGCGAAAGAAATGCTGGAAACACTACTTGATTAAGGTGCATTAATCATCGTTTATCCACGAATAGAATTCTATTCTTTTTGGTTTCCATGTTCATTCATTTTATTCCTTATTTTTTATGGTCAAGTCGAATTTTTTTGCTAATAATAACAGTTCTTCCATAGCTTTATCAGAATTATATTTTGCAAGAGCTGCTGCAATCGTTTCAATTTCTGGAGATGATCCGATCAATTCGGTCAGGTCTTTTATCCGTGATTTCGCTTCGACAATATCCAGTTCGAATAATTCCATAACTTCGTTCATCAGTGTTGAAACCGCTTGCCGGTCAAATTCATTTTTTGTTGGTTCACTCGGTTGATGTGTATTCTCGACGTTGCTCTGTTCAGTCATGGGCTGAATTGCCAAAAGAACTCTGTTTAACTGATTGTCCATGTCATCTAATAATGATTTGGCAAGAAAGATATCCCCTTTTTTTAAGCTGGCTTCCACTTCTGAAGCAACTTTATACAGATCATTTGCTCCGATATTACCAGATACCCCCTTGAGTGAATGCACAAGTCCAACGGCGTTCTGAAGGTCATTCTTTTCCAGTAAGATTCGAATATCATTCACAGTGTTTTGATTTTTTTTGAAAAATTTCAGCAGGATATTACGATAAACGGATTGTTGTCCACCCACTCTTTCCAGTCCAGACTTGATATCGATACCATCTATTGCTGCCGGCAGATGGATAGCAGTATCTGTAGCCTCAACAACCGTTGTTGATTTGATGAATTCTCTTTTACCGGGTTTAATCCATCGAACAAGGGTAGAAAATAGATGCGTAGGATTAATGGGTTTGGTTATATAATCATTCATTCCAGACTGTAGGCATTTTTCATTATAGCCTGAAATCGCATGCGCAGTCATGGCAAGAATGGGAAGCTTTTCAAAATCATGCGTCTGTCTGATAATGCCAGTTGCTGTAAATCCATCCATGACAGGCATATTAACATCCATCAACACCAGGTCAAATTCAGATTCCGATACCTTTTGTACTCCCTCTTCTCCATTATTGGCAATGGTGACAGATAAACCGGCTTGTTCGAGAAGCTCAAACGCGACCTGCTGATTGATTTCATTATCTTCAACTAAAAGAATGTTTGCCCCTTTTATATGGTCAATGCCATTTATTTCCTGATATTTTGCTTTAAGTAAAATGGATTGACGGGTTACTTCATAATGAAGCACGTTATTGGGTATATTTTTCTGAATGTCAAAAAAAACAGTAAAATTGAAGATACTCCCCTGTTTATATTCACTTTCGACCCAGATTTTACCACCCATCATTTCAACGAGATGCTTAGAAATGGTTAAGCCTAATCCAGTACCTCCATATTTTCTTGTCGTGGAGCTATCCGCTTGGGTAAAGGGTTTGAACAGATTACTGATTTGTTCGAATGTCATTCCAATCCCTGTATCATGTACGGAAAATTGCAAACCGATCTTATCCATATCATTTAATGGATTTCGCAATTTTTTTATCTTGATCATCATCTGTCCATGTTCAGTAAATTTAACAGCATTGTTTGCTAAATTTAACATAACCTGACTTAACCGTAAAGGATCGCCAATTAAAAATTTCGGAATATCCTTATGAATATCAACTACAATCCCTATTCCTTTTTCCTCAGCTTTAATACCAATTACATTGGATATATTATCCAACACATCTTCAAGGTTAAAATTGATCGACTCAATTCCCATTTTACCGGTTTCAATTTTTGAAAAATCAAGGATATCATTAATAATCCCCAGAAGAGATTGCGAAGATACTTCAATTTTTTTAATATAATCAAATTGTTTATCAGTTAATTCCGTTTTTAAAGCAAGCCCTGATAATCCAATGATGGCATTCATAGGGGTTCGGATTTCATGGCTCATGTTAGCCAGAAATTCGCTTTTAAATCGATTGGCTTTATCAGATGCCTCTTTTGCGATTTGCATCTCATATAGCTGCCTTTCATAGGTAATATCCTGCATAATAACTTCATAATAAAGTACATGATTATTCTCATCTCGAATGACATTAGCGTTCGTAGAAATATCTATCAGTTTACCATTTTTGTGGTAAGCTTTGAATTTAATCCCACTGACCTGAATGAAATCAGTGAGTTCTTTTACAAATAGATTCCACTGTTCAGGATTCACACATATCTGGCTGATATTCTGAATACGGTTATTCAATTCTTCGAGTGAGTTATATCCTAATAACTTAATTAAGGCTGGATTAGCGGTGACGATCTTGTCGTCTGAAGAAATCTGGAGAATTCCAACAGCCGAATTTTCAAAAATACTCCGGTATTTTTTTTCAGCATGTTGTAATTCTCCGATCTGTTTTTTGATTTCATTTCCCATTTGTTTAAGTACAGAAACAACCATCTCAAACTCATCATAGGTTTCTATCTGAATCGGAACATCATATTGTCCAAGTCGATAATAAGTAACTATTTGCTGGAGTTTATTTAGG
>PDZT01000190.1 GCA_002753105.1 Deltaproteobacteria bacterium YD0425bin50
ATTGGAAGAAAGCTTGGTATTATATGGATACCGTATGATAAACATATCAGGCCATCGATTCAGGATGGGTATATAACGATTTGTAATGTTAAAGACCATGTAGAATATGATATCGCATGGGATTATATGGTGTTATCACCTAAACGGGTTTTAGCCGGTAATTCGCTTAAAATAGCTAAAATTCTTGGGCTTGTTCATAAAGAAGGTCATTTTCTTGCAGGAAGACATGCCAGAGTGCGTCCCGAAATGGTTGGCATAGAAGAAAGTTATCTTGCTGGAAGCGCTCGATACCCGGGTGACCTTAATGAAACGTTGGCTCAAGGTTATAGAGCAGCTAAAAAGACAGCAGAGATGCTTAAAAAATCAAAAGCCTGTGAGCTATATTTGCCCCGTATTGTGTGCGCTGTTGATCCTTCAAAATGCGTTGGATGCGGTATGTGCGAAGACCTTTGCGACTGCGGTGGGATTGGCGCTTCAGAAGGAACAGGCGGAGGCTTGCCACGGGTAGTTGATCCTATGAGATGTACAGGCGGCGGTACGTGTGCAGCATCTTGTCCTTATCATGCGCTGGTTTTACAAAATAATTCGACCGAACAGCGTGAAGCTCGTGTAGCTGCATTGTCACGACAACTAGCAGATAATGAAGTCATTGCCATTGCCTGTGCATGGGGCGGATTACCAGCGGCTGACAATGCTGGAAGCAGAGGACTTAAATATGATTCACGGGTTCATATTATCGGTGTTCCCTGTGTTGGTCAATTAGACCCTTGCTTATTTGCGCGTGCTTTTAAAGAAGGCGCGCCCGGGCTTATACTTATTGGATGCAATCCTGAAGAATGTCATCATTCTTATGGTGTTGACCATGCGGCAAGCCGTGTAAGCGCTATTAAAAAGCTATTATCTATCTGTGGTTTTGACAGACGAAGAATTGCCTTGGCACATGCAGACTTAAATAAGCCCGAAGAGCTGATCAACACAATGGAAAGTTTCATAAAAACGATTCAATCCATTGGGCCTATTGAAAGAACTGCTGAAAATATTCACAAATTGGATAGCATTTACGATCTGATGAGCAATAATACAAGGATTCGGCATTTGCTTTCTGCAAGTCTGAGACGACCTTTTGAAGATACCTACAAAGGTGAACCCCAGAATGCGCTGGATTATGACAGAGATTTTTCAGCAGCTTTGGCTGAAGAATTGGTGGGTACACGAGTCCTTCAGGTTTTGAAATATAATAACAGGCCAACCATGCTCAATGAGCTTGTTGATACGCTAATGATTGATAAATCAAAAATCGTAGCCAGCTTAGGCGATATGATAAGAGACGGCATGGTCAACTGTTCGCATAAAAATAGAGAAGCTTTCTTTTCAACACATGCTTAAAATTACATGTCTTTTTTAGGGCGAACCTCTGTGTTCGCCCTAAAAAAGGATGAATTTTTTTATTCATAGTCCACTCTACTCTCTGCATAAACCACCTGATGACCTCATGAATATCGTCCTTCTGAATGACTTTCAGTCCACGGTCATGCCTTTCTGTCGGCGTTTGTTTCGTCTCTGAATCAACGGATTGATGGTAGCTCACAGAAAGCCATGCACCTACAATCGTTCACCTTTGCAATTATTTATCTGAAAATCTGTATTTTTTTTTTCACGAAAAATATTGACGGATTGTAATCATTTTTATTATTCACGGAAACTATAATTACTTTTTACTCGTATCAGAATGAATTTTTTGAAAATCGACATCCACATTCTTTCACTTATACAGAGCATAGCAAGCTTCCTTCAATTTTGCTCTCTCTTTGACCAATACTGGGTTAATAAGAAAAATTACGGGGGAGGGATTGGCTGGTGGCTGTATGGCAGTGCGTTATTGACACTGGGGTATCTATTCTCTTCTCTGCGGAACGCCTCTTCTTCTTCTTTTGTACTGTTCATGATTGTTATTAGTAATGTTTTGTTTGTCCTTGGCATGGCGTTGATCTATGTCGGTGTACTGCGTTTCTTTGATAAGAAGGAACGTAGAGTCTGGCTGATAGCTTTCTGTTTTCTCATCAGCATGATTGCAGTCTATTTTTCATGCATCGAAAATAACCTCTTGGTTCGACGTATTAATATATCAGTTGCCGTTGCCACATTTTCATTTTTAACCGCCCGTGCTCTTTTCTTATACAAAACCGATTCTGTCATGGGTTCAGCGTATTTTCTCGTTTTTGTGTTTCTTGTCAGTGGCTGTTTTTTTACAGTGCGTGCATTTACGCCTTTCATTGGTGGGACAATCGGGAATATGTTTACCATCTCACTGACGCAGATCACGACCTATATAACTACACTGATTACAAGCACATTGTGGACCTTAGGGTTTATCTTGATGGTCAATCAGCGTTTAAATTCAGAACGGAAAAATGGCAAACAGCTCATTCAGAATGATGGGAATCAACATCCGGGAATAAAAGAGCATATTTCGGCAGTGGTTGTTTATTTTTTGCTGGCGCTTATCACACAGTCAATTTTCAGGACTATAACGGTATGGCCATCTGCCGGGTTGGTGGTGGCGTCATTTCTTGTGTTTGGCGTGCATATCTGGCCGAGTATTGCAACAGGAACATTCCTTGGCGTAATTGCATACTTCATTGAGATCGGCCAGCCGCCTTTTTGTGCAGAAAATCTTGTTATCAACCTTACTACAGTTATCGGTAATACGGTTGCAGGGCTAATTGCATTGCGAGTATGCGGACGGGTTGAAAATCTGGAAGACTCATTTGGCAAAATACAATGGATCATTAATCACTTTGTTAGTGCCGTATTTATTTTTGGAATCGTTTCTGCGATCCCTGGTGTTGGTGCGTATTGGATCATCGGACATCCTTGGGAATCTGGATACATACAAGGCGTGACAAGTTGGGTTATTAGTAATACCGTAGGTGCGATTGTTATTACACCGATTCTCATAAGCCTGACGTTGACAGGTATCGTATGGCGGCAACCCTTAAACCAGCTAAAGCCTCATATAATAGCGACTTTTTTCATAATGATACTTACGTTTATCATTTTCGGGCCTGGTGAATATTTTCTCCCGCCCATTTTTCACCAACCCTCATTTCTGCTCATTCCTTTAGTATTTGTTGCTGTTAAGCGAAGTCAGAAATTTACTTTTTTTCTCCTGTCTATCACTTTTATTTCGGTATGGGCTGGAACCGCCATGGGTTACGGACCATTTTTTGAAGTGCATAAAGATGTATCCAATGCCTCAATGCAGACATTTATAGGTTTTTCAGCGTTTGTGATCCTGATTATGCAAGCACTTTTGGTTGAACAACGAACAATACAGGAAAAATGGGAAAATGATTTACTAAACATAAACCGCCAGTTAGAGCAAAAAGTGGACGAACGCACTCACGAGCTCAGTGAGACAAATCTGAAGCTTTATGAAATAAACCAGAAACTTGAAAAACTTAGTATTACCGATGGATTAACACAGATAGCCAATCGACGTCATTTTGACGAGGTTCTGGATAAGGAGTATAACCGGCATATCCGTACACAGTCAGAACTTTCGCTCATCCTTTTAGATATCGACCATTTTAAAGCATTCAATGATTATTACGGACACGTCAATGGCGATGAGTGTCTTAAGAAGGTTGCTCGTGTTATAGCGAATTGTTCATCACGTCCCGCTGATCTTGCAGCCCGTTATGGGGGTGAAGAGTTTGTGTGTGTACTGCCAGATACAGACTCCAATGGAGCGATTAACGTTGCTGAGAATATCCGTCTTGGCGTTAAAACTCTTGAAATTCCTCATCATAGATCGAAAGTTGCTGAATATGTTACCGTCAGTCTTGGAGTTGTAACAGCTCAGTGTAGTAATAATATTTCTGCCGTGGAGATTGTTGCCAAGGCGGATGAAGCCCTTTATATAGCTAAATCCTCTGGCCGAAATCGTGTTGAATTTACCGCGATACGCGTTAGAGAAATTCATGGCCTAGTCAAGTTAGAGTGGAAGGAGACTTTTTATTCTGGAAACAAACTTATCGACTCTCAGCATAAGGCGTTATTTCAGAATTTTAATGAACTTATTGAAAAGACTCTCTCTGTTCATCCATATATGGGAATTTCAGAGATCGAAGAAATTTCAGCTATACTTACCCGACTTATTAACGATGTAAAAAACCACTTTCACGATGAAGAAATCATCCTAAAGAATACAGGTTTTCCATATCTTCAACACCATGCAGCAGAACATGCCAATCTGATGTCTAAGGCTTTTAAACTCTCACATGATTTCAAAGCATCTACACTATCGGTCGGTGATGTTTTTCAATTTATAGCATACGATATAATTACCCAGCACATGTTCAAAGCAGATCAGGAATTTTTTCCCCATTTAGGCTGAGATGGTGTGATACAAAACGTAAGATGATTCCAACAGGTTTTGAAAGAGCTGAAATGGAAAGACATAATGCTATTATTGAAAAGCTGAAATCGTTAGGAATATCCTTAGATTAACATACAGAAACTGTTTTTAAAATTAATTAGAATTTTATGGAGAAATATAATTATGCAATGGAATTACAACATAAATCCGTTCCGAAAACGTTTCCTGTTTAGCGTTTTTTTCTTATTTTTCCTATTCAGCCCCCTACCCTGCTTTTCATTAGATGGAGACTATTGCGGTAAACTGATTGATTTTCAAGGTACTGTTGACATTTCGCATACTAAAAATTCCTCATGGCAAACCGTTTCATTTGAGATGCTTATCTATGAAACGGATACCATTCGCACTGGTAATTCGAGTCGTGCAGCGATTCTCATGAAAGATAACTCATTAATAAAACTTCATGCGAACAGCTTAATGCGGTTTGCCAAGATTAACGCCACTAAAACAAAACAGGTTTCTTCTGTATATCAAGCAGTAAAGGGCAAATTCTGGTTTCAATCTACCAGAAAAATTGATTTGGAAACCCCGGCATGCAGCTTATCCATTCGAGGCACAGAGTTCGTTTTAGAAATTGATAATGATGCTCAATCTCTCGTGTCCATGATTGATGGTCAAAGCGAAATGCAAAATCCTTTAGGCAGTATTGTGCTCAAACGAGGGGAACAAGGCTATTGTCGCAAAGGCGAAAAACCTCAAAAGCGAATTCTTATTAATCCTGAAAATGCAGTTCAATGGTCTTTGTTTTATCCTATTTCACATCAACTTGATGAAATCGATCCATTAGACCCGGCAAAACTACTCATTCAAAAGGCTATAAATGATCTGTCCTGTGGCATGGTAACAGATGCTCAACAATCCATAGAACAGATATTCACCCTGAAATCCAACTATCAGTATCTGGCATATGGTTTACTGTCGAATATTTATCTTGTACTAAATCAACGGGAAAAAGCCTTGACATTAGCCCAGCAAGCCATTTCACTGAATCCATCTTCAAGTTCAGCATGGGTTGATCTGGCATGGGCTCAGCAAAGTCTGTTTAACCTTGATGCTGCAACTGAATCTGCAAAAAAAGCAATCGAACTCAATAAAACAAACATTCGTGCACTGATTACTTACAGCCAGCTTCTTTTTGGATCAGGAAATATAAACGAAGCTGAACAATTCGTTCAAAATGCGTTAATCATTAATCCGAATGAATCGTTAGCATTAACTCTTCAGGGATTTATCTTGTTGGCAAAAAATCAAACTGATCAGGCGATAAAATTATTTGAACTTGCCATATCTCATGATCGAACTTTTTCACAGCCCTATTTAGGACTGGGTATTGCCTATATGCGTCAAGGAAAAATTGATAAAGGTCTCGAATATATGCACACAGCAACCTTACTCGAACCCAATTATGCCATGAACTTTACCTACTTAGGCAAAGCTCTGTATCAATCAGGAGATCATGTGATTGCAGAAAAAATACTGAGTAAAGCCAAACAAATCGATCCATTAGACCCTAGCCCGTATTTGTATTTAGGTATTATGTACATGGATGCCAACCGATCTGCTTTAGCCATTAAAGAAATTGAAAAAGCTGTAGAATTAAATAATCATCGGGCTGTATATCGTTCACGGTTTTTACTTGATCAGGACCGGGCAGTTAAAAATATTGATTTGGCAAAAATTTATGCCAGCTTAGGTATGAACGCAATGGCTAAAAACCGAGCGATGATTTCATTGAAAGATGATCCGTCAAATAGTTCAGCCCATCTGTTGATGGCAACCAGTTTACTTGAAGAAGGTGACCGATCAGAGGCTGCATATACTGAACTGTTAAAATGCTTTTTACTCCAGCCCGTGAACCAGAATTCGTTTAATTCATTTAATGAATATACATCATTTTTTGAAAAACCGGATTTGGGACTTAATGTTAATCTGCAAGCGGCTAATTACCGTTCATTTGATTACACTACGACCTTGTTTGGAAACTGGAATTCAGTTGCCGCTCAACAATTGCTTCGATATTCCTCAACTCAAGGTTATAAAGAGAATAATTTTAGCTGGTATCGTAACAATATAACCTATGTAAAATATCAGCCATCCATAGATCATGATATTTTCTTTAGTTATAAACATGTTTCAGGCAGATCCGGGGATACAATCAATGACACTAATGCCTATAGTGAAAATGATTTGGACTATACGGATTATACCCAAAATAATATACTAGGTATAGGCTACCACTATAAACTAAGTCCCAAATCGGATTTACTCATTTCTATTCAGGCACAACTCACTGACTCCTATATAGAAGACGGGATTCGTTCAGAAAAGCCATATTTAATTGATTATCCAGAATTGGACGCGGTATTTGATGTTTGGCCTTCGTATTCAAAATCAACTTGGGATGATTCCTTTTATAACATTTCTGTAACGCATCAACACGCATTTTCTGAACATATATGGGTATATGGCGGAGAATTTTTTGTTGGTGAGAATTACTATACCGATCATTATATCAATGAATGGGTATATGAACATGAACTGATCGATACCATAGAAAAACGAGAAGACCTCTCAATTACTCCACAACATGCTACCCTTTATGTGTATGATACATGGAGAATAAATAGTAAATTCATAGCTGAGGGTGGACTATTTTATGAAAAAACCCAAAATGCAAATATCCCATTATCTGAAAAAGAATACACCATAGAACGGGTTCATCCGCGTATGGGATTGACATATACGCCGGATCGGTTCAATACATTTCGTACTGGATTTTATAGGTATCTTCAATGCATTACGCTCATACCTGAACGACTTCAACCTATTGATGTAGCAGGGTTTGTTGTGGGGCAAAATGCTTGGGAAAGTGCATTGCATCAGGAGATATCATTCGCATGGGATAGACAACTTAATTCAAGCACATTTTTAAGTACAACACTATTTGCACGAGAGCGTCAGGAACGTTGGCATGATACATTTGAAGAAGTATTTTTAAATAAAAAAAGACAATTTTATGGAATCAATACTGAAATTAACCACATGTTTTTAGAATATTTTGCAATTCAAGGCGTTTATGAATTCGTCAGAAATGCTGAAGATACTTATGAACATACGGTGATGCCAAATTCTGAACGATTTAGAGATGACCAGCAGTTCGATTTACGGGTTATGTTTGTTCATCCAACAGGCTGGAAGGCTTCAATCAAAAATTCGTTTATTCAACAACGACTGCATGATACTGAAGATTTTGGTATGGATTCACCTAATGCATTTTGGTTATCTAATGTGTCGCTTCAAAAAGAGATGTGGCAAAAAACTGCAACTGTAGGGTTATGGATAGATAATCTGTTTGATAAGAAATTTCACTTAATTACAAATCTTTTTCAAAATGAAGTGCCATTACCTGCACGAAAAATCTATGCGAGTATTCAATACCGGTTTTAAGAATATCAAAACATGCGTACAATCCATCTGGCTGAAATGAAGATCAAGGCTTGAAACATCAACACTTGATGTATGTAGATAATAAACAAGAAATTCTATCTACATAATATCTAAAGGTTGAGGAGAGAACTCTTTGAAGCAACAATACAACACGTCATTCCGGTGAACCCTCATGCCTGAAAAGGCACAACGATGCATGAAAGTTTTAGTACACAGAGAGATAAATATGTTTTAAATT
>PDZT01000013.1 GCA_002753105.1 Deltaproteobacteria bacterium YD0425bin50
ATATGTGCTGAATACAGATTCACTGGATTTCATGTTTTCAATTTTAGGTAAATACCAATTCGCTTCCTTTAAAAGATTAATCAGAAACGTTGGGGTTCCGGTTTCAAACCAGTAATTTTTAAATGCTTTTTCATCGATCGATTTCAGAATAGAAAATGGATTATAAACCTTAATATCTTTTTCTGAAAAGCGATAACCATTAAAATGTAGGCTTAATTTTTCACTGATTTCAGATTCAGATATACCTCGTTTCTGAGAAAAAATTGAAATATAAGGCTGAAAATAGGATTGCATTTCTTGCTCAGTATATCCAAGCATATCCGCATAATCTTCATACATTGTTATATCTTTGAGATTATTCAGTTCTGAAAAAATCGAAACGCGGCTAAATTTCGATACGCCTGTG
Source organism: Deltaproteobacteria bacterium YD0425bin50 (assembly GCA_002753105.1). Taxonomy (GTDB): domain Bacteria; phylum Desulfobacterota; class Desulfobacteria; order Desulfobacterales; family YD0425bin50; genus YD0425bin50. Next base: position 407 of record PDZT01000013.1, read on the forward strand.
ATAAATACAAACCGCAGTACTGAAGATACGTCTCCGCCTTTAAGAACGCCTAAAACATATTTTAGAATATCTCGGTTCGCTTTTGCAATTTCAAGGGCTTGTTTACCTTTTCCTAAATGATCAATCAGCGGTTTGTCATATTCATCAATAAGCACCACAACAGGGTTGCGGTATTTACGATAAAGTGAAATAATTAATTCTTTGAATTGATGTTTAATTAACTCTGCATCAGAGATAATGTCATAATCCTGAGCTATTTTGTTCATTGCTCTTTGCAGTCCCAGTTTCAGATTATCGGGTGTATCATGACTGATTTCGTTAAAATCAATCAGTATTACCGGATATGTTTTCCATTCCCAGTCCGTATTTTCCTTAATCCATAACCCGTTAAACAATTCTTGTCTTCCCTGAAACAGACATCTCAGCGTAGAAACCGTCAGAGATTTACCAAATCGTCTAGGACGGGACAAAAAATAATATTTCCCTTCATCCACCAGTTGAAAAATATGTCTGGTTTTATCAACATAGAGGATGTTATTTCCACGAATGCTTTCAAATGATGAATCGCCTACGGGTAGTCGTTGAAGTTTGCTCATGATGTCCAATTCTTACCTAATATAATAAATTGTATTTTCGTTAAAATAAACCTTTTCGTTTCATGTCAACCTATTACAAAATTTCATGAATCAGTGTTTACAGAAGGATGTTCAGCTTTTCGATTTGTAATTTCGGATCTTAATTCTTATTTTTTTGAATTTGTTTTTTTAACCGTCGATACTTCCTTCCAGTTAATCCTTCAGAAGAATACGCGGCATTTAACATGTTTTGTGCCAGATCAATACGTCCTGCATCAATCTCAACCTGAATTCCTTGGATGATATTCTTTAGCGTATTAGGGGTTGATTTATTTTTTGTTAGCCATAGTTTAATGATCCATGCAACAGAAAAGAGTAATATCGAAATACATAAGCCCCAAAAAAAATAGTTAATATAAGTCATGCGGGTTGTACTCGATGGTAAAATCTCCGTCTCTTCTGGTTTTAAAAGTACTTTATAGTCAAAATAATCTGTTGAGACAGAATTTTTCCGATTACCCGATTTTTCTGGGGGTTTTAACGTAAACTTTACTTTTAATCCTAGCAGAATACCGCAACGGTACACACCACCTTCATCTTCAATATATGTCTTGCGCTTTAATGGTATCGTAAATGCCGTAGGAATTGGGTCTGAATAATATGTCTGGGCTTCACAATGAACAAGCACATGATTTTCAACTGTAAAAAACTTATATGTTTTAAGCTGCTTGGCTCTATCCAACAAATCTTCATAGGCTAGTGTAATCATTTTGGCATATAAATCATTGAGATGTTCGCCTCGTTGAGACAGTTCAGACTGTACTGTGACTAAAATCATTTGCCGTTCACGTACATGTTCATTGAGCTTCTGCTCAGCAGAAATAATATTTTGTTTCAGAATGTGCTTAGTTTTGCCTTGAAAATCCTTTGATAAGCTATCTTTTACCTGAGTTAACTCAGATTCTGCGCTGTTCATTTTTTCAATAATATGTTCAATTACCATTTCATAGTCGCTATTAATTTCATTAACTTGCTGCAATTGTAAGCTGTTGTATGCTTTCATTTCTGAAAGCATCATTTTTAATTTTTGGTAATTATCTCCGACTTTAAATTCAGTGGGTATTTGCTGCGGATAATCTAAACTATATATAATTTCAGCATGAAAGTGTTCTGGCGGTGTAAAAATAGCAGTATCTTTCTTCATAGGTGGAGAATTTTTATCAACATAAAAATCAGGATATATCCTATATTTTTGTAAAAGAAAAAATTGACCATCCTCTGTCATTTGACGTACAGGATCGCTTTCAAATGATTCGACTCTGCCAGCTTGGGTAAACTGAACAATATCCTGAATCACTTTCAGGTCTTTGACCATCGTCGCGCTGGTTAAAAAAACAGGTGTAAACGAATCGCTCAAAAATTGTTTGGCAAGATTCGCTAATTTCAAGTCGATATCTTTTCTGGCACGGGTTTCAATATCGGCTCGAATCCTTGATAAAAGAAGATAGGCTGTTGGTATCGCTTTTAATCGGTTTTTATATATTTCTTTAACACTTACCATATTAATTTTGTGTTGTTGAATGAGTTGTTCGAGTTGGGTAATTCGTGTTGTTAAAGCAGTATATCTCTGACTTTCAGTGTACGTGTCTTGAAGGTGAGAAACTAAATTGAAATACTGATCATCCCATTGCTTGTTTTGAATTCTGGATTCTGTAATTAAACGGTTACTCTCTTGCATGAGTTCAGTATTTAATGATGTTTTTTGGGCAATTAGACTTTGTTGAATAATCATTTCTGCGGTTGGAGAATCAATAGTGATCCAGTCTGAATTTGCCAAAGAATTGGATAGGAGAATGGTTATCCCGATCCAATAGCAAATCCAAACTCCAATTTTTTGTTTTATAGATTGGTTCATGTATGATCAATGCCCCTTTAAAACTCCTCCTTTTAAAAAAATAATGTCATTTCTGCCCGAATCGATTTAGGATAGCTATGTTTTTCCGTGACTTCACTACTATCCTGATTTTTTTTTATCCTGTCTTCATAATTACACGTTATTTCCATAGAAAATGTATTATTAAACAGATATACTTTGAGTACAGGTTCAAGTATTGTACTTTGTCGGTAATTAAAATGAGATAAAGGCCCATTGGGTTCTTTTTCTTCAACAATGCCTTTAAGTTTCAACGAAATCCCGTTTTCCCAAAAATACCCCAACATGCCTTCATATCGGTATTCACTGAATGAGTATGGATGATCCGCATCCCCATAACTATAGGATATCGTACCCGAAAGATGTCTTGTTATCATGGTTTCAAGATAAGTTAACCAACGATTTCCTTTGGAATGACTGTTTATACGGCTGCCTAAATACATGGGATCAAACCATGAGGTTTTATCGTTAAATCTGCTGATTTCAAATCCCCAGAATAATGGAAGTCTTCCAAGGTGATAGTCAATACCAGCACATAAATTACGATGTTTTAAGTTAAGAAGCTGTTCAGGAGTATATGAATCGCTGACCTGATAGGCTAATAATGGGAAACCGGCTAAAGTAACGGGTTGTAGCCGTTCGTGAGTATCAGCCGGAGAATTTTCCACATAAGCGATGCGAAATGTCCAATTATCTGTTAGTTGATATGAACTTCCGATTGCGGGATTCCAGAAATCAGATTCATGGCTATATTGTTTAGAGTGTTCATATGACACATGATCAAAAAAAATGCCTGCGCCACAGTTGAGTTTTGGAAATATCAACCCATTTCCCATAGCATACATAGACGTGATTTGGCTTTCAGTTGTTGCAGTATTTCCTACAAGATATCCTGTGCCTTGAGTTTGAGAATCCATCCTCGAATCTCCAGAACAAAATCGTCCGCCAACCTGTGCATGGTAATCTCCAAAATCAGATTGAAATGCAGCCTGAACAATATGTTCTTGATCCATAATACGAGATCGGATTGCAGTGGTGCTCATGTCAGTATAAGTATCACTATCCATATCAGAATCGTCTTCATGGTATGAATAATGCGTCATCAGTCTGCCCCATTGATCCAAGTCAATATGGCCTCCGATATCCACATTCGCCATATCAATCTGTGAATCGCTATGGGTTTGCGTTTTTGATGAATACAACAGGAGATCATTTTGATACATGGATTGATCACTCAGGGTATGCGATTTAGGACCAGTTTTTGTAAAATTCACTTCAGAAAAAATCCCGCTGTTAAAAGAAGGTGCCCACTTGCCAAAAAGCTGATAATATTGCGTAGATTGGTCTTGATCGGTTTTCATGATGCCTTGATTTAAAAGCGAATAGCTCATACTATGAGTAATCTGTTCAATATCTGAAGATGTTTTCATGTGATTAGCCAGACCAAAAATTGCTAGTGGATAAGAGGGTTTCACTGAAAATCCGATTGCTCCAGTGTATTGCTTGTTATCCATTTCTTGTGGAGCTGCCTGAAAATATTGTCCATACAGAATCGTGTCTATGCCGGGTTTAGCAACCGTTTCTTCATATGGGGAAAGATAGGTTTCATTAAAAATAATGCTTCGTTTTGTGGGCGGAACAAGGATTTTTGCAGTAAGTAATTCTGATTCAGCAGCTTGGTAATAATGTCTTGGGTCATTCATCAATGCAAAATACAGCCGGCGATGTGCGCCTTCATTGCTTGGATTCATTTCAATGGATTGCATTGCGCTTTGGGTTGACGCATGATCAAACCCTAAGGTGCTGTAAATGCGGGAGGTATTGCTTATCAACATTGCCTGATCCTGATCCAGTAAATACCTTGATCGAAACACTGCCCGGTTATCATTCAGTTCAATTGCTTTTTCAAGCGATCGAATTGCTTCTCCGGGTAGATGCTTGGCATACAGTAAAAGACTTTTATACAAATAAGGTGTGGGGTCTTTAGGGTCTAATCGTTCCGCGCGTGCAATACTTTGAAATGCATCGTCAAATCGGTTGAGTTCATAATAGGCTTTAGCCAAATAGGATTGTAATGACGATACCTGTGGTGCAATCAGGGTAGCACGGGTAATGGCTTCCAATGCCTCTTTTTTTTGGTTTAAATTAAACAATGAAATTCCCATGCCTAATAAAGCGTCTTCCTGATCCGGATTAATTTCTACAGCGGTTTTAAAATGTTTGTAAGCCATGTTAATATACCCAAGAAGCGTTTCCTTTTCAGCCTTATGAAGCGTTTCTGCTGAAAGACGAGCCAAAATCATTTCTGCGGTTTTAGGTCGATCCATTTCTATAGCAATTTCAGCCGCTGTCAAACTGGCTTCTTCAAAATTAGGTGATATTTTTTGAGCAGTCAGTGCCAAGTCATACGCTGTATCTAATTCAAGATTACCTTTTTTGACATATGCTGCTGCAATCAAAGCCACTGCAGAAGAAGAATCGCATTTTAAGGCATTGTCTGCATGGCGCATAGCTTCAGAAACGTTATTTTCTGTAAGTGCGATCAATGCGAGATGAGCTTCAGGTAATGCCCAAGCTGGATCGATTGTCAACGCTTTTTGAAAATCAACTGCTGCTTCGTCTGCTCTCATTGAGACCAGTTTTAAAAAACCGGATAATGCCAACCAGCTAGCAGTTTCACCAAAGCGATGTTGAGCTGAGTTCAGTATTTCAAAAGCTGAGGAAAGATCATCACGATAATAGGCGGATAGTGCATTTTGAATCAACTTTGCCAATTCAGGCCCGCCGCGTTGTTGATCTTTTTCATCCCATAATCCCCGATACTTAAGTGTCCAGTTGACAGCATTTTTAGGTCTAAGATAAACGCTTTTAACCGGCGGTTTTCCTTGCGGCACTTCAGCAACTTCATTTGGATGTAGATTGAGTTGACCATAATCATTTTCTAATGCCACAGTTCCGTCCATCACACCAACAGTTGTTATGTCACCTTTGACTTCCATGTACCATTCAGTACCCCGAATGGAGGCCGATACCGTTGGCGTATTTATTTGAAAACGTGTGTTACGACTTTTTCCACGTAGCCAAATTTGTCCAAAATCAATCACAGCATAATCGATTTCATTTTTTTTACCACGATATACAAAATGAGTTTTGGGGCCAATTTTTACTAATACTTGATTGGGCATCATGAGCGATATTCGACCAAAAGAATCCGTTTTAAGTACATCCATAGGTTGAATCTGCTGTTCGACTTTAAGAGGGGTAGAGGTTTTATTCGAGTATAAATATGCATTATTTTTACAAGAAACCACTCGGGCATTTTCTTCTAAGTTCATGGCTTGTTTTTCAGCAGCAAGCGCATCATATAAATAGCTAAAGAAAATAATAACAATTAAAAAATATCTCACGGTGTTACTCTTTACTCTTATCTTAAAAAAAGGTTCCAAGTTGTTTTGCCAAAAGCAAGCCTGTAATCGTTTTTCCATCCAGAATTTCATTGGTGGTGATCATTTTCAGCGCTTTTTCAAAATGGATGGGATGTACATGCAAGACCTCGTCTTTATCCAATTTTTGGGTTCCCTGAATGAGATCATAGGCAATATATAAATGAATACATTCATCTGAATATCCGGGGACAGGAACAATTTTCCCTAACGGTTTCCATGTATTGGCAATATATCCAGTTTCTTCCTGTAATTCCCGTTTGGCACAAGAGAGCGGGTCTTCATTTGGGTCTAAGGTTCCTGCGGGTATTTCCCAAATAAAGCGGCCAATGGCATGGCGATACTGGTTAAGCAGCAACACCGTATCTGACGAAAGAAACGGAACAATCGCAGTTGCACCCGGATGGCGTATAATATCTAAATTTACGGTTGAACCATTTTGTAAAGTAACATTTTCGCGCATTAGCGTAAAAATTCTTGCCTGATGAATGATTTTTTTTTCATTTACTATTGCTGACATGTAAAATTCCTTTTCTGAATGTTATGATTACTTGACCTGATAAAGTATTTGTTTACCATAATAAGTCATCATTTGAACATCAAGTACGCCATCATTGTTATAGTCATAAATGTTCCATGCAATTCCATAGATATCTTTATTCATTGAATACCATAAGAGTTCTTCTACACTCATAGGATCCACAGTATAGCTTGGTTTGTAGCGACCAAAACCGACAAGATCAATCACACCTGTATTGAGATCAATACGGTAATTTTTTCCAAAAACAGTATCGAGTGTTTTGATAAATTTGTCCATATCTAAAACAGAAGGCGCTAAACTCTGGGTCATTCCATCTGGATATGTGACTAATATTGAGTAAGCCTCTGTTGCAGGGTCAACTCCTTGAATATCAAAACTCATCACTCCAGCAGCAAATCGACCTCTTTCATTTGTTGATGGGGTTACTCCATAACCAAATGACCCCACATAATACATGCCATTTTGTTCCAGTAATAATTGGCCTTTTTCATTAATTTCAGTTTCAAAATCCGATTCCTGAAATGTGGCAATGATAGGTAATGCATCATTAGGCGCTGGAATCAGTTTGGATGCAACCCCATCATGAGTATAAATAATCGATCCATCTGACATGGTGTAAAAACCTTCAGGAATACATTCTGAAACATAATAGGTATTGGCAATAGCCATTGCTAATTGTTCAGTTTCACCATTTTCAGAACGTATATTCACATGAATGATACCTTGCGTATCGGATGTGGTCGATATATCCATTGTCGCCATGCCTTCTTTGTTTTTATATCCATTTTCGAGCAGTTCCTGTGGCGATATCTCTTGTTTTTGTCCAGAACTATCGTCATATCCAGTCACAATTGGAACAACTGGATCAATGAGTGTTGGTAAACATTCTGATACTTGTTTTGCAGATTCTTCTGAGTATCCTTGTAGCATTAACTCATTTTCTATGTTAGCTTTTGATATCGCAGTATCGTTTATCAGCGATACGCCTGCCATATCTAATAACTCATCAATCATCTGTGGATTATCGATTAAATAATTCTGAGCAGTTTGTGTGTCTGAGAATGAATTCATAGCTGCATTTACATCAGTAGCGCTTGCAACATCATCGATTATACCTTTCATGGCATTCCAAGATAAGATTTCTAAATAATTCAGCAACTCGCTAGACATATTCTCATTTGAAAAATTGATTGTCTCAATTTGATTGACAATAGCGATAATTTGATCAGCAGTAGATATGTGTTGCAGATCATCAATAATGGTATTTACACTTTGTAAATGACTTAATGCCTGTTCCATAGTGATTTCACCATTATTTAAGGCAGTGATAACAGTAGTTGTAATTTGATCCGTAGTCTCCATGACATTATCTATGGTTCCTCGATCCTCCGAGGTTAGATTGCCCATATCGATCACTTCAATATTCTCAAAAATATCTTGAGTCGCCTGATCTACGTCGTCCATATCGATAATTTCAACAACATCTGTAGCATCTGGATTGGTATCTGGAGGAAGATCCGGATCAGTATCTGGAGGAATGTCTGGGTTAGTATCTGGAGGAATGTCTGGGTTAGTATCTGGAGGAATGTCTGGGTCAACTGGAGTGATAATATCAATGTTTTCATAAAATATGGCAAATACCTGTTTGATTCCATCAATAGGTACGATACAAGAATCAATTCCTGAACAATCACCAGCCCAACCTGAAAATATTGAATTGCTATCTGGTACAGCGGTAAGTTCGACGAATGTATCTGAAGCAAAATCTTTCATGCATGTAGTGCCGCAATTGATTCCTTCTGGAAAAGAGGTGACAGTTCCTAAACCGGTGCCTTCAATATATACGGTTAATGAATACTCAGTAATAGGCATCAAATCGAAGGTCGCAGTAACATCTTTTATCATATCCATAGTTACAATACATGTATCAATTCCAGAACAAGCACCTGACCAACCCGAAAATATAGAGTCAATGTCCGGGATAGGAAAGAGTTCAACTACTGTATCTAAAGCGAAATCTTTGATGCACTCAGTACCGCAATTAATTTCTTCGGGAATAGATTTGACCGTTCCTGAACCGGTGCCGTCAATATATACAGTTAATGTATTACCCGTAGTTATCTGATCAAACGTGGCAGTAACATCTTTGGCCATGTCCATCGTGACAATACAAGGGTCAAATCCTGAACAGACCCCTCCCCAACCCATAAATGAAGAATCAACATCGGGAGAGGCAAACAACTCGACCGTAGTCGCTTCAGCAAAGGTTGCGTTATAATTCATTCTAGTATCAATGCCGAATGGCATTGAAATGACAGTTCCATACCCCGTACCAAAAAGAGTTACTGATAAGGTGTATCCCATAGTCTGATCAAAAGTTGCAGTAACTTCTTTGGCCATGTCCATCGTTACAATACATGAATCCACACCGGAACACATTCCAGACCAACCCGTGAATGTTGAATTCGCATCAGGTAAGGCCGATAACTCAACTAGTGTTCCTTCGGCAAAAGTTGCGCTGCAATTACTGTCTGTGTCTATTCCCAACGGCATAGACTTTACAGTGCCATATCCCGTGCCTGAAAGATATACAGTTAACGTATATCCCATAGTCTGATCAAAAGTTGCAGTAACTTCTTTAGCCATGTCCATCGTAACAATACATGAATCCACACCGGAACACATTCCAGACCAACCCGTGAATGTTGAATTCGCATCAGGTAAGGCCGATAACTCAACTAGTGTTCCTTCGGCAAAAGTTGCGCTGCAATTACTGTCTGTGTCTATTCCCATCGGCATAGACTTTACAGTGCCATATCCCGTGCCTGAAAGATATACAGATAACGTATATCCCATAGTCTGATCAAAAGTTGCAGTAACTTCTTTAGCCATGTCCATCGTTACAATACATGAATCCACACCGGAACACATTCCAGACCAACCCCTGAATGTTGAATTCGCATCAGGTAAGGCCGATAACTCAACTAGTGTTCCTTCGGCAAAAGTTGCGCTGCAATTACTGTCTGTGTCAATTCCCAGCGGCATAGACTTTACAGTGCCATATCCCGTGCCTGAAAGATATACAGTTAACGTATATCCCATAGTCTGATCAAAAGTTGCAGTAACTTCTTTAGCCATGTCCATCGTAACAATACATGAATCCACACCAGAACACATTCCAGACCAGCCCGTGAATGTTGAATTCGCATCAGGTAAGACCGATAACTCAACTAGTGTTCCTTCGGTAAAAGTTGCGCTGCAATTACTGTCTGTGTCTATTCCCAACGGCATAGATTTTACAGTGCCATATCCTGTGCCTGAAAGATATACAGTTAACGTATATCCCATAGTCTGATCAAAAGTTGCAGTAACCTCTTTAGCCATATCCATCGTTACAATACATGAATCCACACCGGAACACATTCCAGACCAGCCCGTGAATATAGAATTTGTTGCAGCATCAGCTTCGGCAAACAATTCAACTATAGTTCCTTCAGGATACGCTTCACTACAATACGCACCACAATTAATTCCAGATGTCCCGGAAGTTCCGGAAACACTTGAAGTTACCGTTCCAGAGCCAGTACCCGAAAGGGTTACACTTAAGGTATAATCAATAATCTGCTCAAAAGTTGCAGTAACCTCTTTAGCCATATCCATCGTTACAATACATGAATCCACACCAGAACACATTCCAGACCAGCCCGTGAATATAGAATTTGTTGCAGCATCAGCTTCGGCAAACAATTCAACTATAGTTCCTTCAGGATACGCTTCACTACAATACGCACCACAATTAATTCCAGATGTCCCGGAAGTTCCGGAAACACTTGAAGTTACCGTTCCAGAGCCAGTACCCGAAAGGGTTACACTTAAGGTATAATCAATAATCTGCTCAAAAGTTGCAGTAACCTCTTTAGCCATATCCATCGTTACAATACATGAATCCACACCAGAACACATTCCAGACCAGCCCGTGAATATAGAATTTGTTGCAGCATCAGCTTCGGCAAACAATTCAACTATAGTTCCTTCAGGATACGCTTCACTACAATCCGCACCACAATTGATTCCAGATGTCCCGGAAGTTCCGGAAACACTTGAAGTTACAGTTCCATAGCCAGTACCAGAAAGGGTGACGGTTAAGTCATAGTTTGAAGTCAATGATTCAAACGTTGCAGTAACATTTTTAGCACTAGTCATACTTACAAAACAAGACAACGCTCCAGAACAATCCCCTCCCCATCCAATAAATTGTGCATTTGCATCTGGAGTTGGTATAAGTTGAACAGTGGCTTCTTGAGGGTAATCGAAAGAACAAATCGGGTTACAATCAATCCCAGATTGAGGAGTTGAAGTTACTTTCCCCGGACCTGTAACTGTTACTGTAAGAGGATTCGTAATATGTAGGTTAAAGGTAGCTGTGACCTGCTTGTTTCCATCCATTGTTACTGTACAATCTCCAAATCCTGAACATCCTTCACCAGACCAGCCTTCAAAACTCGAATTGGTATCATGTAGCGGATATAGTGTTACTATTGCAGGTCCGTCTGAAGTATCAATATAATCTTCAGAACAATCATTTCCACAATTGATATATCCATCCAATGATGAAACTGTTCCAGTTCCAGTACCATTTAGGGAAACAGTTAGAGTACCTTCAGCAAAAACAGAACCTGCGTTAATTAAAACTATGGCAATTCCCAATAAAAACCGATACATTAATGTTTTTTCTGTTATGACATGTTTATTAAATACCATAACGATTCCTCATTAGATAAAAAATTCGTTTGTTTACTCCATCAAATTAATGATGGACTGATTTTTTAAAATATTTTTGAATTGACGCGTCATGTAAATGCAAGTAAATTCAGTCGAGAAATAATTTATTAGCATATAATTGAACTTGTTTAAAGAGAATAAAATTGATGAACTACAAAAGAATTCGTATTACACTTTTTTTTATATGTTTTTTTTCCATTTTTCAATCAGATTCTTGGTCTATAGACTTGATTGTTGCCAATTACAATGTTGAAAATCTGTTTGATATGTCCTCAGACGGCACCGAATATGATGAATATGTTCCAAATTCATGGCATGGCTGGTCAAAAAAAATGCTGCGTATAAAAATTCAAAACATTGGTAAAGTATTATTAGACATGGATGCAGATGTCGTTGCGCTACAGGAAATCGAATCGCGAAACGTTTTACTCATGCTTGTTCAGTATTTAAAAGAGCAACACTTGGATTATCCTTATATAGATATTGCGGATCAGAGCCGGACTTCAGTGAAATGCGCAATGATTTCAAAATTTCCGATTATCAACCGAGAGGAAATTCAACCACCTGTTTATGGGGCAAGAAATATATTACGCATAACACTTGATATCGGTGGGCATCCGTTTATCCTGTTTATCAATCATTGGAAATCAAAGAATAAAGCTGAAAGTTTTCGTATTGCCTATGCTAAAACACTGAAACAACAGATAGACAGAGTATCAGATAAAGATGATTTTATTATTATGGGTGATTTGAATTCCAATTATGATGAATATGTTACATTTAAAAAGAATCGAAAGTTAAACGATAGTAATGAAATTACGGGCATCAATCATATTTTAAAAACAGTTAAAGAGGGTTATGGCCTCGTGGATGAAGATTTACTGATCAAGCAGCCATCCAATGAATATTTATATAACTTGTGGTTAGAAATACCGAAAAAACAACGGTGGTCTCATCTTTTTTTTCAACAGAAAGACAGCTTAGACCATATTATTATCTCTAAATCGCTTTATGATAACAACGGTATGAAATATAGTGATAATTCTTTTTATCGCTTTATGCCGGATTATTTATTTCATCAGAGGCGTATCTATCGATGGCAACTGGGGAAAAATGGAAAACATATAGGTGAAGGATACTCAGATCATTTACCCATTGCTGCCAAATTTTCAACCTTACGTTAAATTTCGATTTCCAATGATTTCCAATGCCTTGTCATATTCATTCGGATAGAGAAGTCGAGGGATATAATCCAATCCCGAGCTTCGCGCAATCATATATCGTGCACATGCATCTTTACAGTTATAGCAATATCGATCCTTAAAATGTCTTGCCATAATCGAATTTTTCATTTCAAAAATGAAAAACTCACACGATCCTAACAGTTCACATAACGATTTTATAGGCATAATGATATCCTTCATCCTTCTAAATGTATTGACATAGGTATTCAATTTGATAGACATAATTTTATTTATTTTATTCTTCAAGATAGCACACTGTGAAACATTTTTAAACTGTTTTTCAATGCTTGCTTTCTGAAATTTAAGGAGGAAATATGCCGATCTACGAATTTAAGTGTGATCAATGTCATGATATTTTTGAACTCGTCGTGATGAATAGCAATGATGATCAAGAAATCAAATGTCCCAAATGTGAGTCTCAAGCATTTGAGCGAGTGATGAGTGCTACCAATTATCACCATGCCTATGCAGCCAACGCACAGCATCGATCAAGTACCCAATCCCGTTCATGTTCTACTGGTTCATGTCATACACTCGATATTCCGGGGGCTGCTTAATCTATTTTAACAAGGAGTGTTGGATTGGAGTTAAAAGCCTTTAATCAGGAAACTATTCTCGTTGTAGATGATAATCCTGTGAATATTAAATTGATTGAGACCATTTTATACCATAATGGATACGTGCCCATCTGTGTTAAAAACGGCAAGCAGTGTATTGAAACCTCAGGCCAATGCGGTTGTAACCTGATTTTATTAGATATCAATATGCCTGATATGAGCGGCCTTGATGTTTGTTTACATTTACGACAACAAAAAAGTACTCAGGATATCCCGATCATTTTTGTTACAGGCATGACCGATAATGAAATGCTTAAAGAAGCATTTGCTTCAGGAGGTACAGACTATGTTCGTAAACCGATCAATACCATTGAACTTCTTGTTCGGATCAAATCTGCATTGAATCAACAGCGTTTAAAACACGATTTGCTTCAACGGGAAAAGTTAGCAGCAATTTTAGAAATGTCTGGAGCAGTGTGTCATGAATTAAATCAGCCTATGCAAACCATTACCATGTGTGCTGAAATGATTTTTACGAGTATTCCCCAAACCCATCAATTATATAAAGATGTTTTTAAAATAAAAGAACAGGTCAATCGTATGGCTGCATTGACTCAAAAAATTATGAGGATTACTAAGTATGAAACCCGTGATTACATTAAAGGACAGCAGATTATCGATATTGAAAAAGCGTCACAACCCATTAATTTTAGAAAATAATTTGGGATAAGTGCTTATAAACTTAATAACCAAATCTAACATGAGGTAAAGAGAGAAAAATGATGTATTATAGACCATCCATTCGTTATGTTTTAGTGTATGTCCTGTTTTTTTTTTCTATTCATGTCTTAACTCTGATTGCAGAATCTCACGCTGAAGAAAACTTAGAAGCGAAAAAAAACACTGCCGCAACAACCACTGCCACACCACAGGTTAAACCACCTGATATTCAACAGCAATTAGAACAGATTCAAAAACAAATTAAAGCACTTACTCAACAAAGCAAGTTGGACAAACCACCGTTTATCATGCCTAAAGCCATTAAGCTTTGTGGGGTAACCATTGATTTTCAAAACCCGTTTATCTATCGTCGAGTCAGGCGTGAAATTAATGAAATTATATTTAAAGAAGGTGAAATAGGGAATTTAGTTGATTTGAGCGGTGAATTTTTCCCAGTGATAGAACCTATTCTGGCTCGTGAAGGTGTTCCAAATGATTTGAAATATCTTGTTGCGGTAGAATCGAATTTCAAAGTTAAAGCAGCCTCATACGCTGGTGCTAAAGGCCCTTGGCAATTTATTACATCTTCAGCGAATCGATATGGATTAAGTACAACAAGTGCGTATTATGACGAACGGTTTAACATAGAATTAGCGACTGAAGCTGCTGTTAAACATCTGAAACATTCTTACACTATATTTGAAGACTGGCTGCTTGCCATTACGGCTTACAATAAAGGTGATCGTGGCGTGAATAACGTACTCAATATTCATGGTATTGAGTCTTCGGATGCTAATTCATCAGATTCTTCACAAAATTCTTCACAAAATAATACGAATGAAGGTGCGTCATCAAATGCTGATGAGGGTCTTGAAGATTATTTGGCAGAACAGGAAGATTCAAATTTTTGGGATCTTGTACTGCTTGTGAAAATTACCAAAAATAATAATGTCGTTGGCTATAATAATGAACAGGAACGTTATGTTCCCCGCGTTATCGCTATGAAATTGATTCTTGAAAATATCTATAACTATGATTTCCTTAAATTTGATCCCAAAAATAAATATAAACGCATACCTACAGAAAAAGTTGTTGTGCCAAAAACAATGTCTTCTATGGATGTCGCTAAAGCCTTAAATATGAGTCTTTGGAATTTGAAATATCTTAACCCGCAATATAATGGTGTTTATCCAACTTTTCCAACAAATTCAATAATTTGTTTGCCAAAAGAACTTGTATCTGTATTTGAAAACCAAAAATATCAGATTAAGACGTATTTTGAACCTAAAGAAGAAATTGCCAAAGTTGATCAAACAGCTCCAAAGGCAACACCTAAACCGACGCAATCCCAACAACATCCCAAATCTGCTGTAGTAAAATCAGGTGAGACATTATGGGATATTTCACGTCAACATGGTGTGCCGATGAAACAGCTATTACGTTTGAATGGTCTGACTTACAAAAAAGCCAAATTTATAAAAGCAGGTCAAAAAATTATACTTCGATAAACGCCAATGTAAGATCCAAATGGATGACTACTAATTTAAAATTTATAAAATCAGGAGGTCAAAACATGAATACATTGAATTGCATTCAAAAAAAAACATCCAGATTTCACTGGGGAATCTGGATAACGTTGTTGATGTTGTTTCATACTACGTTAGGGATATGTGAAGGGGTTCTGTTTTCATCTGGAAAAGACATGAACACTGCGCGGATGGGCCATGAAAACATGATGCTATCTGATGGACGCGTATTCGTCTTTGGAGGGCATGGAACAGACTTTGTCTCGTTACGTTCTGCAGAATTGTTTGATCCAAAAACCAATTCTTTTACTGAAATCATGATGAATTACCCGCATGATTGGGGCGCATCTACAGTGCTTTTGGATGGCCGGATATTAATTGCCGGAGGCTCAAAAGACCTTGGCATTGCACCGGGATACAGTACAGCAGAAATATATGATCCCAGCACCAACCGATTTACATCGACCTCGAGTTCGATGAATTATGCAAGAACCTCGTGCCGGGCAGCGACTCTTTCAAATGGCAAAGTCTTAATTGTGGGAGGATGGTATGATGTCAATGCTGCGACGTATGGGGAACTTTTTGATCCTGTTTCAGGCACCTTCACAGTTACACAAGCATTAAAAACGCCTCGAGCCTTACCCGTTGTTTTAGCAACTCAGGATGGAAAAGCCGTAGTATTTGGCGGTGTTTTTTATTATGGTGGAACCGCATATGAATCTGTAGAAGTGTATGATCCAAATACGAATACATTTACAGACATTCAGGATACGCTGTTTCAAGGTGAATCTGGATGGTTAGTTGATGGATCATTTAGTTATCAACAAATGCAGCAGCTTTCTGATGGTAAATATGTATTCATGGCTCATCGAACTCCAGATCAGGGAGTTGAATACACGTTATTTACATTTGATCCAGTGCAAACTGTGTTTAAAAAAATACCACTCCAATCTTCATTTCCAGAAGACCTGACATTGTATCCACCGGTTGTTTCAAAAAAAACGAACCAAGTATATTTGCTTGGTGTTGTAAACAATACCAACCCCGTACAAATTCGTTTGTGTACAGTGGATACTTCAACCGGTAAGCTATCCTTATCGGAGACATATACCTTATCATCAAATCATTATCTTTCCAGCATTAGTCAGATTATTCTTCAGGACGGACGAATACTCGTCTCAGGCGGGCATTCTCAAACAGGTTATGATACCAATTTTAGCCCTGTTAAGAGCACATTTTTGATAACTCCCGAAACCACCACTACCACAACCACGCCTGATGTAACGCCAGCAACCTGCCAAGCGATTCTTAACCAAGACATTAGCCTGCATATTCCAATTATTGAGTATTCTGTAGAGCTATTAGGCAGGCTCTATTTATGGGCAGATTTCGCATATGATCCGTTTTATGCTTCAAAAATCATGTTTAAATTAACTGACTATGGTTTTATAGAAGATGCAACACGTTTTAATTGCACCAAATCTGAGCTTTTAAGTACGCTGTTACTTCATATTCCTGAATTTAAGTATCAGAATCAGTTGTTTTGGGCTGATTTGCAGTATGATACCACAGTTTCAAACAGCTCTAATTATTATTTTGCTGTTAATGATTTTGGAATATTCGGTGAAACACCTCCGAATGATAATTCTAATGCAATAGGAACCTCGGGTGGTGAAATTTCTTTTCCCGGATTACACCTAACCATACCTCAAGGCGCATTTTCTGATTCAAAGACCATTACGATTCAAAAAGCAGATGTTCCATCTGAGCCTGAAGATGTATCCGATACTTATACAATTAGTGGGTTGCCTAGTACTATTTCTGGTGAGTTGGTATTGGAAATTGAATCGAAAGTTGCATTAGACACTGCATTGGCAGACAGGTATCATGTATGGTTTGAATTTGAAGAAAACATGGTTGCGGGTATCAACTATATTCCTTATGCTCATTATTTAATAAAAGCAGAAATAATCAATCAGAATAAATTGAAAGTAACGCTTCCACCTATAGATTTTCAATCCATTGCTGCATCTGATAAACAAAAAAGTCATGGAACACGCATAAATACTAGTGATTTTAGACCAGTTAAAACAAAAGTGGTCATCACAAAGAATTTAAGTACTGCCCACTTTACGACTGAAATCAAAGAATCGGATGAGGTTTATGCTGCCAAAACTTTACAATACCTCGAAGAAGTATATACCAGATTAGGCAATCCAGTGGATCAAGGCGGGCTTGGGTTTAATTGGACGTTAAATAATTGCCGGATGAATGAATCTTCCCATCAATATGAAAAAATTCCTATAGTGTTTGCAGATGAAGGTGAAAACGGGAATTTAGGTGCGTATAATCCGGGACTTTTAGGTGGGCCTTGCCGGCTTCTTGCACTAAGTGCAGTTCTCGAATTTAACACAAATCCAAAAGCGGTTAGCAGTGATGACAAACTCAGAACAACGGCTGCTCACGAACTGTTTCATTTTCTTCAGGCGATTTATAATACACAAACCGTAACCGAGCCTTGGGCAGAAGCATCTTCTATGTGGATTGAAACCTTGTTTACTACATCAGGACTTTGTCCGTCCAGTCAAGGGCTTTATCAGTTTACATGGAATGGACTTTTAAATGTTTATAAAACTGCTGTGGAGCCTGAAACAAGCTTGTGGAATCAATATATGTCACCGTATCAGATGAATCGTCGTTGGCACGGATACGGTGCTGCATCGTTTTTGATGTATGGAATTTCAAAAGGGGTGTTTAATCTTCAATGCTTTTGGAATGGGTTACATAATGGAATTGGTGAGACCGCTGCATTACAGGCGGCTATTGTTTCACCACCAGATCAAACCCTGACACTAGGAGACATATGGCGTGATTTTGCGGTTCAAGTATATGGAACGAAAGATACTGACAAGATCAATAGTTGTTTGCCGGCAGTGAAATCTTATCGCTGGTCTAAAACCATCCAGAGTATCGATACCTTCCCAGTTACCTATAATTTTGACGCTTATGCACTTTCAGCTCATTCCTATGCTCTTGTTCTGAAAGCCTTTGATCCAAGTGAAACAGACCTTGGTATGTATTTTTATGCAAATGGTTTACTCGATAACCAAGAGATGCATATTTATGATGTCGGTAGAAGTAAACTCTTGGGAATAATGACGAAATCCAGTGATCTTGTTTATGTTCAAAATTTTGAACAGTATAAAAAACAACAAGTGCCTCTGATACTTATTTTTATTGATAAAAATATTCCATCAGGCACCAATCCTTCGGCTGCTGCCCAAGATAAGACCAATACAGTAAATGTGTATATTGGACAGGGACCTTATTTAACCTTACTATATCCTAAGGTGATTGAAGCGGGCAAAGAACTGAATATCTATGGATTTGGATATGGGAAAAACGCTGATGATATTACAATAAATTTTAGTGGCGCCAGTACAGACTCAATTGGCTATAGTTCGACAAACAAACCCGGATTTGAAGTAACAGATTTGAGGGTTTCTGTACCTACAGATGCTTCTACGGGTAATGTTACAGTCAAAGTTCTGGATAAAGTAAGTAATGCGTTACCTCTTGAAGTTACAGCCCAAACTTGTGGAGTTGGTGAAGGTAGCAGGTATAATGGATATAATGCTTATTTCAGAGTTAAATACAAGGATTGTTCAGATTGGCAAGAAAATACATGGGATATGCCGCTTTGTTTTAAACTTGGGCCCGGAGGCACTATCATTCCAGACCCCAGTTGTTATCAAGGTGCCAATAAATTTGTTCAGGAATCCCTAACCGGTTCATGGTATGGATGTACTATTGAATTATCATTTACTTCTAAGGTTAATACAACTGTTGATCAATCCGGATGTTGGGGACCCTGTGTGGGAGCGACTCTAACCTTTACAGGTACAGCGACTATTACTGTATTACCCGGAGGAAAGATGATAAAACATGCGAATGGAACAGTGGATCAGACATATACTTATACTTATGAATGCTGTCCGACTAATACTTCTGGATCTGAAACCTGCCAGAAGACATTTACTACGGATTAGGATCACGGATTAAACAGATTACCCGGATGGCACGGATTTATTCCGTGTAATCCTTTAATTTGCGTAATCTGTGATTCAGATAAATAAGAAGACAAGGGAGCAGATGCTCCCTTGTTATCAAAGCGGAAAGTAATACCTAACTATGATTTGAATTGGGAGGTGTCTTTTTTTGAGGTTTTATCCAGAGATAATCTGAATAGATAGTCAGAGGTATTCCGGGTTTAAGTTTATCATTGGGTCCGATTGTTCCCAATAAATCACTATTCCAGTAATAGATCAATTCAGGAGTAAGATATGTTCCTGCTACGCCGACTTGTCTTTTTGTACATACATTTTTGATTACACTGACAGCTCTTCGGCAAACTTGTTTTAGGGTTTCATTAGATTCGGTTTTAAAATCCATTTGTTTTGTGCATAAATATCCATGTCCACCAATTTTTTGTGTTAATGGAGAAAGTCCGTCTATTCGGATAATATCTCCAGCCCGAGGACTTCGTCTTAACAGGTAGCGATTTTCATGAGAGCGT
This sequence comes from Deltaproteobacteria bacterium YD0425bin50, assembly GCA_002753105.1. GTDB lineage: Bacteria > Desulfobacterota > Desulfobacteria > Desulfobacterales > YD0425bin50 > YD0425bin50. Next base: position 20,304 of record PDZT01000013.1, read on the forward strand.
TTTATTTCCGCAACTGTGGTTCCAAATATATCAGCAATTACATTCAAATCATTATTTTCCTGAAAAATATAACGAATATATTTGGCTTGACCTATAAAATGCTTAGGTAAAGGTTTAAGTGCTGGATTTTTTGGCCATTGATAAACAAGTGGTTTTGATTTGGATTTTTTCGATTTTGACTTTTTTTCTTTAACTACAGGAATTTCTTGTTCAGTATTTTTGGGTTTCGGACTTACAGATACGGATTGTCTTTTGATATTTTTTTTAACAGGTATCGCTTTCTGTATCTTTTTGGGAATGAATATAGGTTCTTGTACTTTTTCTTTTATGGGTGATGTTGGTCTTTCTGTATCAATGCTGATTTTTCCAATTGAAAGCTGGCTTAACAAGAGGTATCCATCGGTGTTTGCATAATCATAAGTCGTATCTACATTTTGTAAATCCGGATTCAATGAATAGAGATCCGCAACTGTTTTTTCAATAGTTTTGACTGAAATCTCCTCTTTAAGTGTTTTGGCTTCAAAAGTAACTTCTGGAAGTAATGAAAGATTTTTTTCTTTCATTAACCGATAAATTAAAACCGCACTTAAACATTGAGGAATATATTCTTTTGAATAACTGCCAAGACGCTGATTATTAAAGATTGCCTCAAAATTTCTTTCATCCTCATAAGCGGCTGTAAGCAACACCTGACTAACTTTGCCCGTGCCATGATGATAACTCCCAAGACTTAATAACGTACTTGCAAAAACATTACGGTTGTTTCTCAGATATTTAGCGCAGGCTTCGGCTGCCTTCTGATAATTTTCACGTTCATCATTTTTTGAACAAACGGATAATCCATAAAGCCTAGCGGTGTCCCTCATAAACTGAAACATGCCTACTGCGCCCACATTGGATCGTGCACTAGCAACAAATTGGCTTTCTACAAATGGAAGTGCAAACGCTACATCTTCAGGAATTTTATACTTGCTAAAGATGTCTATAATATCAGGTAAATATTTTTGACTTCGTTTAATTGCCCGATTTGATTTTTCAAATTCCTTAATCGCATAATATTTATAAAAATAGGCCACATGACGAACGAGTTCATCATCCACTACAAACGCGGCTTCTCCCCAATCATCAATTACTTTTTCCAATTCATTTTTAACTTCTTCTCTTGTTAATAGCAATGAGAACTCGTTCGATTTGGATTCAACAGGTTCAGCAATCTCTGTAGTTTTTTCATTTTGGTCTTGGATAGGATTATCATTGGGTACATTACTCAGATAATTGTTTTGCTGTGGTTTGGTGTGGTCTATCATAGGCGCATTATTTTGTTTACTACCACAGGCATTCATAGCAATAAGGGAAAAAATCACAATAAAAAATAAGCTCAATTTACTTTTTAGCATAGTTATCCACTTCTCCGTCTATTTGTTTATATGCATTGATAAGTTTTTATGTTCAAAACATATTAAACATTTTCAGTCAAGACTTATAAAAGATAACGTTTTAATTTATTTGTTTTTTTATGGATTTTGTGATTTTGTATTTTCAAGCAGTAAAAAACTTTTCTGGAAAGCTATATTATATCAAGAATCAAGGTATGGAATCTAACTACAGTTCATGGGTCAGAACAATTCAGTTGCCCAAGTCATCATTAAATGATAACCGCGCAGATGTAGATCGGTTGATTCAAGCTCTGAAAGATGATCTGCATATAAATGCGATTTCTCTGGATTTGAATCTATACAGGCGAGTTCCTGATATTTTAAGACAGCATAACTATCATATCCGTTGTGTAGTATTTGGTGATCATATCACATGTAAGGTGATTGATCTCTGTGGTCATGACTCGTCATGGCCATGTACAGGTATTGCTGTGGATTTAGGCACAAGCCGTATCGTTATGCGCTTGATTAATTTAGACACCAGAGATCATCTCAAAGAAATTTCATTTACGAATCCCCAACGAAAGTATGGCGCAGACATTTTAACACGGCTCCATTATGCAGAACAGGAAAATGGTTTAGAACAATTACATGGCTGCCTTATTGAAGCATTAAATGAGGGAATCCAGACGTTATGCCAGTCTCAGGGGCTTGCTATTGAACACGTATATGCGTTTACTTTAGCTGGAAATACTGCAATGACACATCTTTTTCTCTGTTTAAATACGAGATTTATTATTCGGGAACCCTATATTCCTGTTGTAAATGTACCAGAACTGATCAAAGCTAGTGATATTGGTATTCATATCCATCCTTATGGACATATATATGTATTTCCAAATGTGGGGAGTTATTTTGGCGGTGATTTGATTGCTGGAATTTTGTATTCAGGCTTATATCAACGTGAAGACCCTACATTTCTCGTTGATGTAGGTACAAACGCTGAAGTCGTTTTAGGCAATACCATGTGGATGATTGCATGCGCAGGAGCAGCAGGGCCTGCATTAGAAGGCGGAATTAGCAAAATTGGTTCAATGGCTGGCCCGGGAGTAATTGATCAGGTAAAAATTTTGCGGGATACCCATACTGGCTTGATGGATATCGTTTATCATTGTATTGATGATTTACCTCCTATAGGTATCTGTGGTTCAGGATTAATTGATTTGGCAGCTCAGTTGTTTCAGGCAGGTCTTATTGATCAGCGTGGTAAGTTCAGACCAGATGCTTGTGGAAACAGACTTATTGAAGAAGACGGGATGTTTTCGTTTGTTCTTGTATCTCAGCATGAACACCCAACAGGCCAATCACTTGAAATCAGTCAGGCTGAACTTGACAGTTTAATTCGTTCCAAAGCAGCCATGTACACCATTTTAGAAACCATTTCGCTTAACGTTGGAATAAGCTTAAATGAGATTTCAAAATTTTATATTGCTGGAACGTTTGGAGCCTTCATTCGTCCTGAATCAGCCATTACAATTGGCATGATTCCAGATTTAGACTTGTCATGTTATCAGGCTATTGGTAATTCTTCATTATCCGGTGCAAGTTTGTTCTTAGAATCTTTTGAATACATCTCACAAATTCAATCTATCCGAGACCGGATTACTTATATGGAATTGAATGTCAATCAGGAATTTATGAATCGCTTTAGCGCTGCAAAATTTTTACCCCATACTGATCCATCTATTTTTCCCAATGTGTATATACCCAAACAATGACTTAAAAACACCAAACAAGCATGAATAAAAAGTGATGATTACTGCAGGTTTTGATATTGGTACGCGGTTTATAAAAATATGTCTCGTTCAGGATGCTACGATTCTTGCTTTTGAAAAATCACATGTTCAACGGAATATTTCAGAGATTATCAGGCAGACTTACAAAAAAGCGCTTAAGCAGGCAGGCATATACCGATTTCGGGTTAAACGAGCTATTGCCACAGGATATGGGGCTGCGGTGGTTAAAAGACAAGCACGGGTACTTCCAGATTATCCATGTATTGCAAGAGCAGCGTATCAACTGAATCCAGACATCCGAACAGTAATAGAAATAGGTGCTCATTTTACACGCGGAATACTATTGAATGATCAAGGAAAGTTCGTCTCTGGTCATTGTAATACTGGATGCGCTTCTGGAAGTGGCCGTTTTCTTGAAATTTTATCCAACGCACTATCCATCTCATTTCAGGATATTTCAGATCATGCATTGAATGTCCAAGACCCGGGTGAAATAACCAATACCTGTGTAGTGTTTGCGGAAAGCGAACTCATAAGTCTTGTGAATAGCGGAAAACAAGTTCAGGATATTGCTGCAAGAGCAGTTTTTTCTATTGCCCAAAAAACAGCATCGCTCATCGATTCTATGGAAGCATCTGACCCATTAGCAATTTCTGGAGGTGTTTCTAAACTACAAGCGTTTCATAAGATATTAAGCAAAAATACTCAAAGAAATATTCTCAGGTTTGATTGTGATCCTCAATTGCTTGGTGCCTATGGTGCAGCGCTTATTGCTCAGTAGCTTGCATATTTGCCTGTCCCTAAGAAAGAAATAAAGAATAAATATGGATTCAATGTGTGAAGCATTGACTTTTGACTTGGCATTAACCGTTCACATTTCACATTTGCATTGACAATACAGAACAGCACAATTATATTACCTAAAAAATGCAATTCTTAATTTGTCTATCTGTAAAATCAAATAGTTATGAGGCATAAAATTGAAAATTCAATAATTATTTAAATTTTTCTTATTATAACCTATTGAAATTATTTAATAAAATTTATGGTTTAAGTATCTGAAATTATAACTATCTGAATATAAAGAATAAAACAATGTTCTATGTAAGTCTATCTTTTTCTTTGAAAAAATATAAAATATCTTTTAATTACAAATAGTTATATCAAAAATTATAATCATTACACAAAAAGATAAAAAACTCGCTTTCACGAAAATCGTGAAAATGAATTTTGTTTATAAACGCTGAAGTATACCGTATTTCCATTAAAGTAGACTCTCAGAGAAATTGAGAATTGCAATTTTTAGGTATTAAAATAAATAAAAAAGCAGCATAAATAACAAAAGCAGGTTAATGATTTTTATATGAAAATAGAATTTCAACGAAAAGTGGATTACATCTTAGGTAATAGTATATGTCGTGTTTTATCACTATGGAATTATTTAAAACCAATTGATTCTGTTTTAGTTAAGCCTCGTAATATTCTTGTAATCCTTCTTTCAGAAATGGGAAGTTTAGTTTTAGCTCAGCCTATGTTCGCGCTTATAAAACGAAAATATCCCGAGGCATCTCTACATGTGCTGGTTTTTAAGCAAAATGCAGAAGTGATTCAACTTCTGGGTAGTATACAACATGAACATATTTTTACGATAAGGAATTCATCTTTTTATGAATTTCTTTTCGATAGCATTCGGGTTTTATATCAGCTTCGGAAAATTCGTATAGATACGGTTATTGATTGTGAGTTATTTTCAAGGATCAGTAGCATCTACTCATATTTAAGCGGCGCTAAAGCAAGAGTTGGGTTTCATGCGCATACGCAGGAAGGACTCTATAGGGGCGATTTTATCAACTATCCTGTCCCCTATAATCCCTATTATCATATTTCACAGCAATTTATTACTCTTGTGGAATCCTTGGAATCCGATAACATTCCTAAAGTAAAACGTGAACTACTGAACCGTTTATTATTACTTGAGCCTGTTCATGTATCGGAAACTGAAATAAATTGCATGAAAGAAAAATTTTTCAGGGATTTTCCTCAGGCAAATAACAAAAAAATAATACTTCTCTATCCCGGAGGCGGTTTACTTCCTATTCGAGCATGGCCAAGAGATTTTTTTTCTCATATTGGAAAGTATTTTACTGAAAATGGATATGTTGTCGCAATTATTGGAATGGGATCAGACAAAGAATTAGCTGAATCGATTATCAAAGAATGTGAACATATCAATTGTATTAATTTAGCAGGTTATACAAAAACGATTCGGGAATTATTAATTTTATTTCATTTTTCATCGCTGCTGATAACAAATGACGGCGGGCCTGTTCATTTCGCATCATTAACCCCTCTGCCTACGATAACTTTTTTTGGGCCTGAAACCCCACTTTTATATGGTTCATTAAGTCCCAATGCATACCATTTTTATACGTCGTTGTCCTGTTCTCCATGTTTGACCGCCTATAATCACCGAAACTCTCCATGTGACGGAAATAATTTATGTTTACAACTGATTCATCCGGAAACGGTCATAGCAAAAGCGATTGAAATGATAGAGAGAACTAATGGATAATTTTAACAAAAAACATAGTCCGCTTATTGCATATTCTTTAGTTGTTTTTCTAATATTAGTTGTTTTCCATGAACTTCCCAGTCATGATTTCTTAAATTTTGATGATAATATCTATATTACTGAGAATAATGTTGTTCAGCAGGGACTTACATTACATGGTATTACTCTTGCCTTTACAACAATTCATGCCAATTTCTGGCATCCGATAACTTGGATTGCCCATATGCTGGATTGTGAATTATTTGGAATGAATCCCGGAATGCATCATTTTACGTCACTTGTATATCACATCCTCAACAGTGTTTTACTGCTTTTGGTGCTTCACAACATGACCGGAGAGGTATGGAAAAGTACTTTTGTCGCCATTTTGTTTGCTATTCATCCCCTGCATATCGAATCTGTGGCATGGGCTTCTGAAAAAAAGGATGTTGTCAGCACGTTGTTCTGGATGCTGACGTTGCTGACGTATTTTTGGTATGTAAAAAAGCCCGGATATTTAAGATATATATGGATATTATTATCGTTTGCACTTGGCTTAATGTCAAAACCCATGATCGTTACGCTGCCGTGTGTTCTTCTATTATTAGATTACTGGCCGTTGAAAAGATTTGAGTTTCCATCAGGTCATCTTGCTGATTTGAGAGACTTCAGCCGTACCATTTTACAATTGATATCTGAAAAAATTCCATTATTCTTGCTTGCAGCAATAGTATCATTTTTGGCAGTGTATGCTCAGGGAGGTGCTGTCCAAAATGTTGATACCTATCCGATTGCTCAACGAATAATGAATGCCCTTGTATCCTTAGCAACTTATTTAGCAAAAGTAGTATTCCCCATTAATCTATCTGTTTTTTATCCCTATCCAAGCTTTATACCGCTTTTGAAATTATTGATTTCTGGATTAGTACTCGTATCAATAACAATAATAGCAATCTGGCAGATTCGCAAGTTCCCGTACATTTTTGTTGGATGGATGTGGTTTATAGGGACGCTTATACCTGTTAGCGGAATTATTCAGGTTGGGGACTATGCAATGGCTGACCGCTTTACTTATATATCGCTTACGGGATTGTGTATTATTCTAGCATGGGGCGGAGAAAATCTTATCCGTAACCTGTTTTTGGAAACTGCAAATCGAAAATCGAAAATCGAAAATCGAAAAATCTATGAACCTATGCTAATTGTATTCAGTACACTCATCATTAGCGCGTTGATGTGTATTTCCTATGTTCAGTTAAAACATTGGAAAAATAATCTCACACTGTTTTCACATGCTGTGAATGTGACGGAAAATAACTTTTCAGCTTATACAAATCTTGGCGCTTGTACGGCGAATCTGGATTTAGCAGAAGAATACACCCAAAAAGCACTTAATTTAAAACATGATAATACAGCGGCTCATAATAATATGGGCATAATGATGTTTAAGAAAGCAAACTATGATAAGGCAATTTATCATTTTTCTGAAGTACTTAGACTTGACGCCTATTTTAAAAAAGCAAATTACTGGATGGGAATGGCTTTATTTTCTAAAGGAAATGAAAATGAAGGAGTAAAATATCTATTTCGCGAGCTTGAAGATAATCCTAACGATCCAGATACATTATATAACATAGGAATTTATCTTGCCAAACGAGAAAAATATTCACAAGCTATTGCGTATTTTAATAGAGTTTTACAAGAAGACCCTAATTACTGGCAGGCAAAACAGAGCTTAGTTTTTGCTTTAGAGGATATTAAAGGCTCAAGGCCTTGATCATCGTTTCGGCCAAACATGTAGGGGCGGATGCTTGTCATCGCCTCTCAATCGGGCGAACACAAGGTTCGCCCCTACTTGCGTTGGACTATCAGCCTAACCCGGGAAATCGATATATCATATGTCCTGAATTTTCATCTACATCAACAACAGCAACACCTTTATCTGAGAGTTTATTGAGTTCCTGTTGAATGATATCTGTTGGTAATGATGTCAATAGTGCAGCCTTAGCAATTGTTAATTGTCCATTGTTTTCAGATGCAGCTTTTAACAGCGCAGTTTCTACAGTCATTCCTTTATCTTTTTTGGATGATTGAAATGAGCTATTATTAATAAACTCAACCATTGGGTCAGATTGAATTGACTCAGAATATATCTGTTGATTAATTGTTTTTTTTTCATGTTGCGTATGTACAATTCCTGCTATCCAACTAATCATACATAATGTCATCAATGAATCTTCAAATTGGGTACCGGGTTTTGGATCAAATAAGAGGTAAAGCAAGAACGGGATAGCATATATCAATCCGAGGATATAGAAATACTTGCTTTTGGTTTTGATACCTACATGTATCCATGCAACCCAATTCAGCATTGGAAAAAAGCTCCATACAATCCATTTTGATTTCATACACACCTCTTTTTTAAGGAATAAGGAATAAGGAATATAGTGAATGCTAAGTAAAACAACGATTGACGACTTCATCTGCAATGGCCATAGAACTTGTAAATGCTGGTGATATTGGATTTAACACATGAATTGCACGTTCATCCTGCTCGATTACAAAATCCATTACCAATTCATGGGTTTTAAGGTCGATCAACTGGGGACGAATGCCCACTTTACTGCACGTAATAATATCATCAGGATTAAGGTGTTTGACTAATTTTTGTGCATCACGAAAAAAATGAGTAAAATGGTACTTTAATGGCTCTTCTTTAGCAATCTGCCGGAATCGCTTGTTAGTAAATAGTAGATTGATATCCTGATAAAATATGACTAAAGATTCGAGATTCAATCCTTCGAGTAAACGATAATTTTCACGACCAAACGCAGGAATAGCTGTGGGTCCAAGATATACATCACCATGTACGTGTTTGGTAAAATGAACTCCTAAAAACGGATTTTTGATATTCGGCACGGGATAAATATTGCCCTTATATTTATACTCGTTCCCTTTTTTTATCTGCTTATATATGCCTTTAAACGGGATAATGCGATAGTGCTGGCCAAGGCCAAAGGATTTGGCAATCACATCACTGTAGGCGCCTCCAGCATTGATAAAATAATCAAATTCAATTTTTCCTTTAGAAGTCATGAGCTGATTTTTACCTGAAACATTCTGAAAAGCAGTATTGAAAGATACCTTAACTGTTTTGGTGTTAATAAGGTCTTGCAGCAACGCATTCAGAATTTTTTTAGGATTTACAACTGCCGTATCAAAAGAATACAGAGCTTGAGAACAGGTTTTGGCTTCAGGTTCAATTTCTGACAACGTTTTTTCATCGATCAAAGCAACGTTGGCACCATTTTTTTGCGCTCTGTCAAAGAGAATTTTTAGAGTTGGAATGTCGTCCGGTGAACTTGCTACAATGACTTTACCGCTTTTTTTTAATGGCAGATTTTTTTCTTTGCAATAAGCTTGCATCATGCGATTTCCAGCAAGACATGAATGTGCGCGCATACTCTGTGGATCATAGTAGATTCCTGCATGTAATACGCCGCTATTTCTTCCTGAAGCATGAGCACCAATATGGGATTCTTTCTCAATTATTAGAATGTCTTGATGGCCTAACTTTAGACAGGCTTTTGCAATCGTCAGACCAATAATTCCAGCACCACATATTACAATTGACGCCTTCATGAATTTCCCCTTATTATATCTTATCCTGAAAAATATAACGGCAAGCAACATAGTATCAAGAGATACTCTTTTTCCTTCATCAACTATATATCACTAAAAATTGCAATCGAAATTTGTCTCATAACTTCATACTTCATATATTTTTTAACTTTTCTCCTTGAAACATGCGATCAGAAAATATACATTGAAAGACACACAAGGGAAAAAAATGTTGATCAGAAATCAAGGGCGTTGATCATGGCTTGAGCCACTTGGGCCACTTGATCAAAAATTCACCACAGAGGACTCAGAGAGTACAGAGAAAAAAAAGAGAAGGACGTTAAATTGTAATTCTCTGTGTCCTCTGTGCTCTCTGTGGTATATTTAAACGCTCAGGTGCATGAACCCCCGCAGGAGAAACTGAAGATGAAAATTATCAACATCACCGCTATTATCGTATGTATTTCTGCCTTGGTTTATTCAGTGGAAGCATTTGACGACACGTCAACAGATAAGCTGTCGGAAATTATGAAGAGAGGCAGCATAATCATCGCAATTGCCATAGATTATCCGCCTATGTCGGATTTAATAAAAGGTGCGAAACGGTCTGAGAACACGAAATGTCTTTCAAATGAGTACACATCGTCTGAGGTTATGGGTTTTGAAATAGATGTTGCCAAAGAAGTGGCTAAACGACTTAAAGTTGATCCTTGTTTTGTATCATTCGAATGGGGAGAAATTGTTAGTGGACGTTGGGCTGGACGAATGGATATCGCTATTTGTTCAGTGTCCATTACTTCGGAACGCATGAAATCGCTCTATTTTGCGCAACCATATTCATCAGAACCAGCGGTTTTTTATGTCCATAAAAATAATACGAGATTTAAACATATTGCCGACCTTTCTGGTCAAAAGATTGGTACTTGTGCAGGGTGTATATTTGAATATTATTTAGAGGGAACGATGGAACTACCCTATGAAAGTACAGAATATCTTGTAAAAAAATCGGATATTATTGCCTATGATACCGAGATTAATTCTATAAAAGATTTATCTCTTGGTGATGGTGTAAAGCTAGACGCAGTTCTGATAGACATATTCTTAGGAAGAAAGGCATTATCTGATGGAATGCCAATTAAACAACTCGGTGAACCTGTGTTTTATAGCTATGTCGCACCGGCTATAGATAAAAAACAAAAAGGAAATCCGATTCCGTTTATCAAAAAAATCAATGAAATCATCATGCAATTACATCATGATGGAGTCTTGAATAATCTATCCTCAACATATTATAAAATCGATTTAGATAACATTACACCTGCTAAACAATTCGATATACAGTCTCTTGGACAATATCCCTGAGCTTCTAAAAACCATGATAAGAAGAAAACCAGATGAGAAACACTTGTTTTGTCAATAATATTTGAATGATAACAACAACAATATAGTTGAATTAGGAGGAAAAAATGGAAATGAACGTTAGTAAAATGGCAAAACTTGCATTTTTTTTGGCTGTGTTTGCTTATTTGTCAGAAGCGAATGATGTGTCGTCCTCTGATGATAAGCTGTCTGAGATTTTAAAAAGAGGCAAGATAATCGTTGCAACTGAACCAGAATATCCACCAATGTCGGAATTGATAAAAGGTGCGAAACGAAGTTCAGTTACCAAATGCTTTTCCAATGAATATACAGCCGCTGAATATACAGGATTTGAAATTGAACTGGCAAATGAAGTTGCTAAACACATTGGAGTTGAGCCTTGTTTTGTAAATCCGGCATGGATAGAAATTATTGCCGGGAAATGGGCCGATCGCTGGGATATTTCTTTTGATTCCATTTCAATTACCTCCGAACGTATGGAATCTTTGTATTTTGCTCAGCCATATACTTCTGAACCCAGCGTTTTTTATATTCATAAAAATAATGAAATAGTTAAGCATTTTACTGATCTTTCAGGAAAAAAAATTGGTGTGAGTGCCGGGAGTATATTTGAGCATTATCTGGAAGGAACATTGACATTACCCGGTCAAAAAATAGACTATCGGGTTAAAAATTCAGAAATTATCGGCTATAATGCTGAAATTGATTCTTTTAGAGAGTTGGCCTTAGGTGACGGAGTAAAAATAAATGCCCTTCTTTCAAATATTTTTGTCGGAAACAAGGCTCTTACTGACGGTATGCCGATCAAACAGCTTGGTGAACCTGTTTTTTATACCTATATTGCCCCCGTAATAGATAAAAAACAGAAAAGGGATCCCATCTCATTTATCAACAAAATTAATGAAATTATCATGAAGTTACATGATAATGGAACCTTGTTAAAATTAGCCCAAAAATACATCCATCTGAATACAGATGTGGTTACCCCAGCAAAAAATTTTAATGTTCAAGTGCTGGAACAGTATCACTAAAACATAATAAACCTATACGTTACACTGAACATTTGGGAGTAATCAAAATTATGAGACACATGATTAAGGATTCTTTTTGTATTCACCAATTATTCGAAGAACAAGTGATTCGCTCCCCCGGAGAAATTGCCGTGATTTATGAGAATGAGCAGACCACATATCAGACATTGAACAACCGTGCTAATCAGTTAGCTAATTATCTGAGAAGATTGGGAATAGGAAGAGATATACCTGTCGCCCTATGCATGGAAAGCTCATTGGATTTGGTAATTGGAATGCTTGGTATTCTAAAAGCAGGCGGAGGGTATGTGCCGTTGGATATAACGTATCCTTCGGAACGTCTTGCCTACATGTTGACCAATTCAAACACTACCGTTTTACTAACACAAAGCTGTTTAGCTGCTCAGTTACCGGTCAGCGGTCTGTCGCTGATTTGTTCGGATACCCAATGGCATAAAATTGAGAATGAGGGTGTAGAAAATCCTGTGAATTGTTCTACACCGGACACCTTAGCATATATTATCTATACTTCCGGTTCCACCGGTAAACCCAAAGGGATAGAAATGCCACACCGCGCTTTAGTGAACCTTATCCAATGGCAAAACAATCCCACCACTTTTTACAAGGCCACAAAAACATTACAATTTACGCCCATTAGTTTTGACGTCTCTTTTCAGGAAATTTTTTCTACTTTATGTTCCGGCGGAACGCTTGTCATGATGCCTCCATTTATAAGACGAGATCCTCAAGGGCTGCTACATTTCCTGAAAGACAAAGAGATAGAAAAACTGTTTCTCCCGCCTGCGGCATTACAGCAATTAGCAATGGCAGCCATTGATTCGGAAATAACGTTACCTCATCTGAGAGATATCATTACCGCAGGAGATCAGTTACAAATCGTTCCAGCAATCGAAGACTTTTTTAATAATATTCCGCATTGCAGTCTTCATAATCATTACGGTCCATCGGAAACGCATGTTGTAACAGCATTTACCCTTCACGGTTCACCGTCTGCATGGCCAAGACTTCCCTCTATTGGCAAAGCCATTCCCAATACTCAAATATTCTTATTGGATGATCATTTACAACAGGTACCGATAGGAAACTGCGGAGAACTCTATATCGGAGGCGTCGGGTTAGCCCGCGGATATATTAATCTTCCTGATCTTACCAAAGCTAGATTTATACCTAATCCTTATGGAGCCGGACGACTGTATAAAACTGGCGATTTATCCCGCCAAATGCCGGATGGTAATCTTGAATTTTTAGGACGTTCAGACCATCAGGTAAAAATTCGCGGATTCAGAATCGAACTTGGAGAGATCGAAACACTTCTCTCTACCCATTCAATGGTCAAAGAAGCTGTGGTTGTGCCTTATGAAGATAATATCCTGAAAAAAAGGCTAGTTGCTTATATCGTCCCTAAAACGGCGGCTGATTCTGAAGGGATGTATAACACGCAGAAAGAACAGGTTCAGACGTGGCAGAAAATTTGGGATGAAGCGTATCGTTCTCCCTCTGATAAATGGGAAGATACCTTCCATCTGGGCGGCTGGAATGACAGCTATACAGGTGGTTCTTTACCTGAAGCACAGGTACGGGAATGGGTTGCGTGTACCGTAGAACGAATCCTGAAACTATCGCCTAAGCGAGTGCTGGAAATCGGATGTGGCACAGGGCTTTTATTATTCAGAATTGCACCCCAATGTACGCATTATTATGCCACAGACTTTTCAGCCCAGGGACTGGACTATATTCAGCATCAAATCCATTCCACACCTTTAGAAAATAGGGTTACTCTTCTGCAAGTATCGGCAGATTCTATAGACGATATTAAAATTGAGCCGGTTGACACAATCATTATTAACGGCGTTATTCAATTTTTTCCCGGGGTCGATTACTTTATGAAAGTCATAGAAAAGGGGCTGCGTGTAATTCTACCCGGTGGTCAGATATTTATCGGAGATGTGCAAAGCTATTCTCTTGCAGAATTGTTTCATACATCTGTTCAGCTCTATCAGGCGCCGGCAAAGTTATCCATTCCGGATTTACAGCAGCGCATCAGAGAACGAATGGCTGAAGAAAAAAAACTTTTGTTCAGCCCGATTCTCTTTGCCGCTCTTCCACAGCGTTTTCCGCAAATTAGTCATGCAGAAATACAATTAAAGCGGGGGGATTATCAAAACGAATTAACCCGGTTCCGTTATGATGTCGTACTGCACGTAGGCAATCCCGTTAAATTCCCTGCTCAAAAACCGGAATGGTCAGCATGGCACCCCAATAAAATAGCTGAGATTTATCGGCAATTAATCGACATTAAACCAGAGTTTCTATGTATCTCCTATGTACCGAATGCACGTTTATGGACTGATATGCAGGTTATGGATATATTAAACAGTTCTGATGCTCCCCAAACAGCCGGAGAATTGAAAGATAGGCTACAGTCTGGAGGAATAGAGCCTGAAGTATGGTGGCGACTGGAGAAAGAACTCCCTTACCATGTTTATCTGTGCTGGTCAGAAGAGGATAATCAGGCTTGCTATGATGTTCTGTTTCAACGGATTGATTCAACGGCTCCAATAACTTCTGATTTATTTCCGGGTTTGC
>PDZT01000191.1 GCA_002753105.1 Deltaproteobacteria bacterium YD0425bin50
GAATTACTCTTGCTCGTTAAAAATTAAAATCATTTCATCACTGCGAATCATACCGAGTTCTTCTCTTGCAATATACTCGATATAGTCATGATCATTTCGTAAACGATGAATAATGCGTGAGAGTTCTTTATTTTCTCTATTTAAACGAATGCTATCTTCAATGATCTGATCTCGTTTTTCACTTAAACGATACAAATCTCTCCACCCATTGTTTCCATAAATAATTAAAATTAATGTTGCAACTAATATGGATAGGGCAATGATATGATAAAAAAATTGTTTCATTTAAAAGAATTAGGTATTAAAAAATTCATTATGAAGCCATTTACAAAACAAACTATTGCCCACGCAATTCGAGATGTTTTAGATCATCAGAAATGAAGCTAAATTTATAATTCTCGCCCGAAATTTGATTAAACAGTGAATGGTTTATTAATCCCAGGTCTTTAGTGAATTGATCTGGGATTAAATGTTGTCATTCTGCTTATGCAAGAGCAGTTGCCGTAGAAGATGTTTTTTTATTATGAACCCGGGTTGACAAACGAGACACTTTTCGAGATGCATTTCGCCAATGAATAATACCTTTTTTAGCGCCTTTATCAATAACTGACTTTGCCTGATCTAATAATGATTCCAATTCTGGCTGATTTTCTTCAATCGCTGTGTGAACTTTTTTAATGGCAGTTCTAATTTTGGTTTTTTCCATTCGATTTCGAAGTCTGCGTTTTTCATTTTGTCTAGCTCTTTTTATTGCTGATGCATGGTTCGCCAATTGTTATTCTCCTTATTTATTCTGTGTTTTTATATCTAATCAAATGGTTTTTTATGTTTCTCAATAATTAATCTGTGTTTTTTAATATAAGTTGATATTACTGTCAAGATGAAAAAGTGCATTTTTTTGAATATTGCCCACCTTAGCAGACCTTGCTTCACGAATCTGAAAGGAATTTGGCAGGAAAATTTTTTATTGCCTGCCAAATCTTATGAAGCGATTAGAAATTATAAACAATCCCAAGAACGATATGAAATCTTTTAATTTGAGTCATTGGTAAACCACAGGGAGTTTTCACTCTAATTTTATTATTTTTTATCTTATTCCAGATAGTATGTTAAGTTTGTCTTATTATCAATATTCCTCAATTTCTTTATACAAGCATAAAGAAATTTAATCTAAAAAATCCATATTGACAATAAAATACTTTCTATCATATCCTTAAAAAGATTTAGTAATAATACACTTTTTTGTATTCCCACAAAAGCAAGCATTCAATTAAGGTATATATAATGAAAGATTTCAATTTTAAGTCTATTAATTATTGTCTATTACTCCTAATGATTAGTGGATGTTCGAATTTTAAGACAGTACATAATCAGGCTTTAACTACGAAAACAGATATGCAGCCGGTTTATGAAAGCATTAACCCAGACAGGTTAGATACAAAACCTAAGAAGCTTGTTGCAGAAGGTATTAAAGCCTTAGAGCAAGAAAACTATACAGAAGCTTCCACCAAGTTTAATGAAGCGCTTCAGTTGCGTCCTGACAAATCTTATTATCATTTATTAAACGCACTTACCTATCATTTAATTGGCTTAGAAGGCAATCATCCGTCTTTAGAACTTGCTGAAGAAGGCTATAAACTGGCAATTAAATTTGATTCATCGAATTGGTTCGCGAATTATTTTTTAGGTATTTTGTATCTTGAACGGGGACAATATGAGAAGGCTCAAGCCCAATTAGCTGAGGCCTTGATTTTAGAACCAAATGATCCAGCCATACTCAATGCGTTTATGTATGCATCATATTATAGTCATCGTCCTGATTTTGCAGGAGGTGCAATTCAATCTCTTGATACATCTGCATTTGCCAGCAGAACACTTTTAAAAAATGCGGCAATGGTTACGGCAGCTTTAGGTGATCAGAAAAATGCGCAACAGTATTATCATCAACTCCAAGCACAATCGCAATCACCAGATGAACAGGCTGAATTAGAAAAATTAAGCAGGAGGTTAAAAGACTGGCAAACATTTTATTCGAATACCGTCCGGATTTTAAACATCAGCTCAGAGGGAAGCGATTCTACGAGTACAAAAGAAACTGACGTCACTAAAGAAGAGGATGTTTCTGAAAGTAAAAGTGCAGTTGAAGAGATGTCAACGAATATAGATGGATTTAAAACCAGTGAGGCTATGCGCACAAAAATGGTTATCGTTGATGTGGTGATTATTCTTACAGAAGAAAACATTACCACTGCCCGGGGGGTGAATCTGTTGAATGGCTTGCAGATTGAATTTGGCAACACACTTAAAACTCTTCCCGCATACGGCTATGACTGGACAAAGGGTGCTACACGGACATTCAATAATACCGCGGTTGAGCAGGGGAATTTGCCAACACAGGACAGAATGGAAAATATAGGAAAAAACATCGTTAAAGCCTTAACCATACCAGCAATTTCCTACTCATTAAATATTGCCAATGCCCATAATCAACGTAATGAAATATTGGCAAGACCCACATTGGTTGCTTTGGCAGATAAAACCTCCACATTTTTTTCTGGTTTTGAACTCAATGCTTCGACGATATCAAAAGATGCAAGCGGATTTTCAACAGCGGTAAATATCGAGAAACAAATTGGTGTTAAACTGACCGTAACGCCTTCATTTATGGATGATGGACGGATTATGTTGAGTGTGAGTGCAGAAAGGACATTTTTAAGAACGCCAAGTGCTGACATTCAATATGAGAATAAAATAGAAGCATCTAAAAATATGGTGTTAGCCAATGTGGTGATGCGCTATGGGGAAACCTTAATATTAAGTGGATTGAGTGAAAAAGAAGCTGAGACGGTTAGGGATGGCGTGCCTTTCCTTCAGGATATTCCTATTATTCAATATCTGTTTTCCAAAAAAGCAACAAAAGATTTTCAGAAATCCGTTTTGATTCTAATGACCCCAAGACCATCAGAATATATTTATCAGCCTGAGAATGCGTCTGCAGAATATGATCAGTTTCTAAATGAATATGAAAAACCCTTAGAGAGCTTACGCGCTCGATATGGCGACTGGTTTAAGCCTTATCCAAATTGGGCGCCAGTCTTTAACCACATGCAGACCAATGGTCTTTATCGGGAATTTCGTACCGGAGATGTGGAGCTAGAAAAATGGTCAGACCTTCGTTGTCTGAAACAGCGGTTTAAGCAGATTATTGATTTTCTGTATTATTAACTCGTGAGTCGTAAGTTGCCCAAAGGAGATATTATGAATAAAATTAAAATGGTTGGATTAGTCATACTGGCTCTGTTATGGTTTTCATCTGAAATTATAGCAGAACCGAATCAAATGAAATCTCAAACATGCCAGATGTGCAACTTGAGATATGAAGATTTTTCCAAAAGTGATTTGACGGATTCAGATTTCGGAGGATCGTATCTTTTTGGATCAAATTTCGCATGGTCTATTGTAAAAAATACAAACTTAAAATCAGCTATTCTTATCAATACACGAATGGAATGGGCTGATTTTGATAACTCTGATTTTTCCAAGGCAACATTAGAAGATTGCATTATGTTTCGCAGTAGTTTTCAATACGTGAATTTTCGTCTTTGTAATCTTGCCCGAGCTAATCTCTCTCGTACACTTCTAAAGGGGGCTAATTTTTTAACGGCAAATCTTCAAAATGCAAATTTAAGTAATTCCAACGCTGCAGGTGCTGTTTTTCGCAATGCAGATATGAGAAACGCCATAATCATCAGCGCATCTCTTAGAGAAGCAGATTTACAGGGCGCAGTACTGAGTCATGCTGATTTGCGGGGAAGCGATTTAGATATAGCTAATTTTTCAGGAAGTATTTTAACTTATGCCAATTTTTCATCTTCCTATGTGGGCAATACGAATTTCCGCGGCGCTCAACTGGATCATGCTGATTTTAGTAACTCAATTTTAGATGCAGTCAATTTTCAGGGCGCATCTCTATGCAATGCAAATTTGCGTGGAGCAGTGTTAAGTAATGTGAATATGCTTCAAACAGATTTATGCGGGGCAATATTACCGGATGGATCTATCGGAGAATGTCAACAAACCAAAAATAAATCCATTGATGATTATACAGGTTTGAAACCTAAACAAGATCAGGGAAAAAACATCAATTTGAATCCTGCAGAGAGTTACTATAATAACAGCCAAAAGGCAATATAACTTAAAGTGAAGGGGAGTAACAGGTTTTATGAATCTCTACAAGTCAGCTCAATTTAGGTTAATGATAATTCTATTCGTATTATGTATTCAACTTAATTCTTCATATGCTGATGAACAGCACAAGATAATTTATTTTGGACTGGCAGGTGACATGTTTTCCCAACTTATTGACCAAAAACCAGTAGGTATTATAGCTCAATCTATGGATTATGTACTTCAACAGATGGGTTACACGGTTCATTATATTCTTCTGTCTTCAGATGTCATGAAAGAAAGCATTCAGGAAGGCGAGCTTGATGTAGCGGCATCGATGCCAAATTACAGCAATTCTAATGAAAAAATTTTTTGGATGACGGATACGATATTCCGGGAATACAACATTTTATTTGTAAAATATGGGAAAGGATTCCCTGTTACAAATCATGCAAGTTTGTATGACAAAAAAATTGGGGGTAAACATGGCTGTACTTATTCACTCATCGAAGGTGATTCACAGATTCAGATAGAGCGTGTCCATACAGATGCTGAAAATATCCGAAACCTATTACTTGGCAAATTAGATGTGGTCATCGCTGGAGCTGTAACCGCTTACTATTTACGGCTTGAAGGGTTAATTAGAGATTTAGAGGTACTTGATCGTTCTGTAGGTTATGTGGATTTTGGTGGCGCATTGTCCAAAAAAAGATTTGCAAAAGAGGATGTGAGTAGGTTTAATAACTTACTGTTACAATTAAAACAGGAACCACAATGGCAGAAAATTTTAAATAGCAATAGTGCGTCAAATTTGGTGAAACAGTGGCCATTGATTCAGGAATAAACACGTTTTAACAGATTTTACTGATGGAGATACTTTTTGATTGATAATTTTCACTGATTAGGACTTGAAGAAATTTTTAAATGATATGATTAAGTTAAAAATATACCTTGATACATCTGTTATATCTGCATATTTTGATTTTCATAAACCTTTAAGACAGGCAATTACACAGAAATGGTTTCTGAATAATGCCAAAGAGTTTGAAATCTGCATTTCATCTCTCGTAGTGAGGGAAATTAATAATAACACTGATAAAGAATTATTAACCAACATGCTGAATCTGTTGAATTCTTATTCAATATCGGTTTTGGAACTGAATGAAAATATATATCGTCTTGCCGAAGTATACAGAAAACAGGTATTACCGGGTGAAATAAGTGATACAGTTCATATTGCGGCAGCATCTTACTATGGAGCAGACGCTATTGTGTCATGGAATTTCAGGCATATTGTCAATCTGAAAACTATGAAGGCTATCCATGAAATAAACATCAGAGAAAACTATCCCGCCATTGAGATACTCACTCTTGAAAATATAGGAGGTGATAAATATGGTACATTATAAAAACAGTTATTCAAAGGATGAAGACCCGATGTTATGGAATCTGCATGAAATAAGACATAAAATTGCCGAGCAGAATCAGTCTCCTGAGCAGATTAACATTGCTGTCAGGGATATTATCAGACAACACAGACTGGACAATCTGAAGCTTGTCAACACACTACAGAACGAAATAAAAGCCTAACCCGTCATTGCAGTGGACGGAAGAGGACTCCTCAACGCTGAATTTAGTGTTAAGAGGGAGTAAGAGCGGCCTTGATCATCGTTTCGGCCAGACATTATTCGTGCCATGACAGAATTGTAGGGGCGAACCTTGTGTTCGCCTTCCAAAAGGGCGATGACAAGCATCGCCCCTACATTGTGGCCGAAACGAAGATCAAGGCCGTATGAGCAAACACTGGCCATTGATTCAGGAATAAACACGTTTTAACAGATTTTACGGATGGAGATAGTCTCTGTCAGTAAAATATTATTATAAACTCACTAAATTATAAGGAGACAACACGATGAGTTACACAGCAAAAGACATCAGAAGATCAAATTCAGTTATCGCTGATTCATCAATTACAGCAGATAAAAAGAAAAAGAAGGAATAACTCACTGTTGCCTATGATGTGCTGTAACTCTCTTGCACATCATAGGTATTTTGTTTATACAGTAAAAGATCAGTAAAACATAACTGATTTGATCGATGGCATGAGAATAATATCAAAAAAAATACTTAAGAATTTTTGGATAATTCATCCCGACTCTGAACATGCACTGCGTGCTTGGCATTCAAAGACAGAAAAAGCTAAATGGAAATCACCAAGTGATATAAAAAATGATTACAGCAATGCCAGTTTTATTGCTAATAATCGAGTCATATTCAATATAAAAGGTAATCAATACAGATATGGTAGTTCTTGTGAATTATCAGTATCAAATACTTTACATAAGATTTATTGGTACTCATAGCGAATATGATTGCATTGACGCTTCAATAATATAGGTTGGGGTAATTTTATGGATATAAAACCAATTAAAACTGAAAAATATTACAATGAGGCATTGAAAGAAATTGAATCGCTCATGGATGCAGATTTTAACACGCCAGAAGGGGATAAATTAGATGTCTTAACAACTTTGGTTGAGGCTTATGAAGAAAAACATTATCCTATTGAACCTCCTGATCCAATTGAAGCCATTATTCATGAAATGGAAAGTCAAGGTTTATCATAATCAAGAAATCCTATAATCAAGCGAATCAAGGTTCAAGACAATGGCCGAAACAATTATCAATGCCCAAAAAAAGATTAACAAAATGAACTCAAAAAAAGAAATTATTAGCCCGCTTCCTCCACTGTATGCCCGATGGACAGATGAATTACTGGGAGGGCCTATTCCAAAAGAAACTGAAGCTGACTGTTCCAATTGTGTCAGGATCACTCAAGACAATACGCTTCCGTTACCTGATAACACATGTTTTCATCCAAAAATCAAATGTTGTACGTATTATCCTTCATTACCCAATTTTTTAGTGGGTAGGATTTTAAAAGATACGGATATGCCTGCATTGCCTGTATTACACGCCAGAATCGATAATGGATTTGAGGTAACCCCTCTTGCTGTGAAGTCCACTCCAGTTCATAATTTTCTATATAATAAAATTGTTGACTTAGGTTCAGGCGGATTTGGCAGGGCTGAACTCTTACGGTGTCCATATTATATCATTGATAAGGGCTTATGTGGTATATGGAAGCATAGGTACAGTATTTGTTCAACATGGTTTTGTAAACATCTTCGCGGTCAAACAAGTAGAGATTTTTGGTTGTCATTACGAGACCTTTTTTCTGATGGAATTGAAAAGTCAGTTAGTTTATGGTGTTTTAGCCAACTCAACCCTGATGTCAAAGCACTTGAATATAGTCTGAACACATCAACCCTACCCAATTTATCTGCCTTAGAACTGGATATGCGTGTTGACCCTATACAGCAAAAAAAGCTTTGGGGGAATTGGTTTGGTAAAGAAAAAGAATTTTTTATTCAATGTGGTGAACTTGTTGAAGAGTTAACATGGAATGATATCCGAAAAATCGGAGGGATACTCATAGAAAGCCATGAAAGGGTTGTAAAAAACTACTATGCAAAGCTGTTTGACTATACCCTACCTGACCGGTTAAAATTAAATGTACATAAAATAGTAGAGGTAAAATCAGGTTATTATGTGCTCTACACATATTCACACTATGATCCTATTGAACTCCCAATTCCTGTGTTTGAATCCCTTCGCTATTTTGATGGCAGACCGGTTCCTGAAATCATGAAACAGATTAAAGAAGAAAAAGACATTTCTTTTGATGATTCTCTGTTGCAACTCTTTGTGGATTTTAAATTACTTGTACCTTTGTAATAGAATTGAGAGGCATTTTTCATGG
>PDZT01000192.1 GCA_002753105.1 Deltaproteobacteria bacterium YD0425bin50
AAAAGGAGAATTAAGTCAGGATTTCAATTTGAAAAATTATCCGTTTGACACACACACTTTAAAAATTGTTATTGAACCTACTCATGATACTGCTGAGGATGTACTTTTTGGAATCGATGCCAATTCTCTTATTCCAGACTATATTGATTTAGGGGAATGGAACATCAAATCGTTTGATGGATATTCAGGTTTACGTGAGAAGGAAACAGATTATTCTGATCCTTTACTTATACAAAAAGGCTCTATTTGGCACATTGTTCCTCAGGTAACCTTTTCAATCAAAATTATCCGAAAATTTTTACCTCATCTGATCAAAGAAATCATTCCATTATTGATCCTTATTTTGATGGGGTATTCGAATTTATTTCTTACAAACGAAAATTTTGATGTTAAAAGTGCAATGGCAATAACAGGTTTTTTAGCTGCAGCAGCAATTCATTGGAATGCTTCAAATAACATACAAGTTGGATATATTACGGCAATTGATAAATTTTTTCTATATTCTTACGCTCTTTTCCTGTTAATAGCAATTGAAGCAGTTGTTTCAAAAATACTCTCAGACAATATCTCACATAGTCATTTTTGGTTTCGAATCTGTATTCCAATCTTAAGAATCATATTTCCAATATTTCTAGCGCTGACTTGGGCATCTGTCATTTATACTCATGTTTAAGGAATTGTGAGTTAGGAAAACTATGAAAAATTCAAGACCATCTAAAAAGAAACAAAAAGTAAAATCCTATTCTTTTTATTATGAGTATAAAAAACGAATACGCTTTTATATTTCTCTTGTTATTTTACTCATGGTTAGTAGTACTTTTGGTCTAGTTTTAGTAGAATTAGATGACAACCATACCATTTTTGATTTCTTTTGGACCGTTATTTTTACAATAACAGGAGCGGCAGATTTTGCAGATACGCATCCTGTATCACATATTGGCAGATTGATTATCTTCTTTGTTTCAATAAGTTCCATCGTATTTATAGGTTCGGCGATTTCAAGCATATTAGGCGATTTTGTTATAAAAAAAATGAAACTATTTGGAAGAATTACTTATAAGGGAAAAGACCATATAATCATAATAAATTCAAATAAAAAACTGGAATTTATTCTTTTTGAAATCAATAAAAAAATGGAAATAGAAGACTCAAAAACAGATGTTATCATTATTGTGGAAGATTCTGAAAGATTCGATAGGCTTTTTAACATAATTGATCTTAATAATTATCCATACCTGACAATTATTATGAAATATGGAAATCTTACAAGAATTGAAACTGTTAAAGAAGTTTCACTCTATCAAGCCAAGAGTCTCATCATCCTTACTGATGAATGGATCACCGATATATCTCAGAATGAATTTATTACTGACAATAAAAATATTATGATCATCTCCACATTAATGAGTGATAAAGAATTTAGCAGTGATTTATTAGATAGAATTAGAAAAAATATGCCAAAAAAATGTGTGGTTGAAATTTTAGACAAGACTTATACAAAGCTAATTTTAGAAAGTATGACATCCTTGAATGGCAAAGACCCTTCATTTGCCATCGTAGAAAGCACAGAATTTTTATCTCGAATTTTGAGCCTTTCAATTATAGATGCTAATTTTTTCAAGATTTACGAAGAACTGCTGGGATTTGGCGGTCATGATATTTATTTTATCGGCCCGGCTCTTTATAACAAAGATGGTCGATGGATTGCTTGTCTTTATAAAGATGCACATGTAAAATTTACAAAAGGAATACTCATAGGTATTAGCAGAAAAAAAAATGATAATTTTAATATTTTACTAAACCCAGTTGATGAGACAATACAAGAAGACGACTGGCTTATTTGTATTTTAGATGATATAAACCAATTTATAATTGATCATTCACAGCAATGGACTCACTGTGAAGAGGGAATTGAAAATCCATCCGAAATATTTAAGCGAAAGATTTGTATGATTGGAGATACAAGACATCTTTCCGATCTACACTCTTTTTTGGACAAAGAAAGTCAGGAATCATTTAAAACAATTACCTTTACCAAACAAGATATCAAACATGAACATGGATATACAGATGAACGATGTTTTACAGATGATAGAATTGTCCATCTATTTGAAAACCAACTGGATCAATTTCATTCAATTGTATTAAATTTGGAAGATCAACTTGCATATCGATTTTTGTTATTTTTAAAATGCAAATATGGTGATAATTCAAATAAGGTCATCGCTCTGTTAACCAGTCCAATTTTAACTGATTTGCTGCAGAATGATGAAAAATTTAGATTTTCAAATCTTATTCTTTCAGATAAGATCGTCGCTCAAATTATTTCCCAATTAAGCTTTAAAAGAAGCCTGTCAAAAATTTATGATGAATTGCTGAGACCCAAAGGAAATGAAATCAACTTCATTACAGTGGGAAATGGGATCGATATGTCGAAGTATGTGAACAAAAAGCAACTCAAAGATGCATTATTAAGTAATCACATGAGTTATATTGGTATAATAGATAAACAAGGGAGTATCTGTTTTGATGAGGAGATGAAGCTGCAGGAAGCAAAGCAAATTATTGTTCTCTCTATGGGAAATATATGATATTAATCAGTTTAACTTATTGGTTAGACATGAGTTCTTTATTTCACAAAATAAACTTTCATATCCGCTAATATGGAGTGTGAATTCATTTAATGTTAGATAAAAAGAGAAAATATCCAAAAGAATCGATGCTCACACCATCTGAAAGAATTAATATTATAAAAGAGCTGATTTCTCTTAAGCAACGAACTCGGGAAAATGGGATTCATCCTATCCATAAAAAAAGCGATTCAAGCAATATAACTGTTTTAACATATGATGAACATGCATTTAAAGTAAAACATGTTGAAAAACTTGAAGAATATTCACAGCTCAAGGATACAACGAACGTTACATGGATAAACGTGGAGGGCGCTAATAAATCTGAAATCTTAAAATCATTAGGTGATTATTTTAATTTTCACCCTCTTGTTATTCAGGATATCACTAATACAGACCAGCGTCCCAAAATTGAAAATTTTGGTGACTATATATTTTTTATATGCAAAATGATGACTTATGATGACAAAAAAAATGAAATCATTACTGAACAGGTCTCAATCATCATAGGAACAAACTATTTAATTTCATTTCAGGAAGGAAAAGAAAACACCATTTTTAATACAGTCAGAGAAGGGATAACGTCAGGTAAAGGGCGTATTAAAAATATGAGACCTGATTATCTTGCCTATGCTTTACTTGACGCTATAGTTGAGAATTATTTTTTACTCCTCGATAATATTAGAGAACAACTTGAATGCCTTGAAGATGCAATGGTTACTGACCCTAAACCTGAGATGTTACAATCACTGCATAATTTAAAAAGAAACATTATTTTTTTACATAAATCCGTTTGGCCATTAAAAGAAGTGATTAAAGGATTTGAAAAAGTAGAATCATTATTGATTCGAGAAGCAACAACGATCTATTTAAGGGGGGTTTACGATAACACCATACAGATTTTAGACACAATTGGAATTTTTAAGGATATGCTGACATCAATGTTAGAAGTGTATGTTTCAAGTGTAAGCAATAAGCTTAATGAAATCATGAAGATATTAACAGTTATCACTACTATATTTATGCCCCTCAATTTAGTAACCGGTTTTTATGGTCAGAACTTGAAATATCTGCCATTCGCTGAATTTGACTGGGGATTCTTTGGTATTATTTTTTTAATGCTTATTATTGCAATCTCTATGATTTTATATTTTAAAAAAAAGAAATGGCTTTGATTATTTTCGATTTTTGGATTTTCGATTCATGATTAACGTATTGAAAATCCGTGATCCTAATCAGCAAGACATCGAAAGCCAAGTATATTTGACGTGAAATCTGATTTGAACAAATGCCTGCTGTATAGAGTTTTTTCGTGATTAAAAATAAAACTCCCGCCTTTGACAATATAAAAGACTACATCCCGATTCGTTAAATATTCAGGCGTGTAAGTATCAAGTGTCCATTCGAGTATGTTTCCGAAAGTATCCGATATACCGAATTCATTTTCATGAGCATATGCATCTACAGGAGTTGTATCAGATATATAGCTTTCTTCTGAGTTGCAATTGCCTGATTGCCATTCGTTACCCCACGGATAAATCCATCCATGTTTTGTTCTTGCAGCCGATTCCCATTCTTCTTCAGTTGGAATCCGTTTTCCAGTCCATGCAGCAAATGCTGCGGCATCATCTATACTGACCTGCACCACTGGATGATTTCGTTTATGATGAATTGAGCTCCCCGGGCCACTAGGGTGATACCATGTTGCACCTTTAACAACGATCCGTTTATATGTTGAATTCCATACAGACTGATATGTGTTTGTTTTTTTGTCGATGATTTTTTGAAATCGACCTTGATACACATTGCCAAATCCGAGTTTTTCAGCCTGTGTTTTGTAACCGGTTCGTTCAATAAACACTTCAAATAATGCATTTGTCACAGGAAATTTCCCAATAAAAAACTCGGTTAGAAAGACTGATTTTTGAATTTGTTCGTCTTTTTTTGGATGGGGCGCTCCAATAATATAATTACCAGAAGGAATAAACAGGTATTGATTATAAAATCGCTCCATTGCTCCTAAGTAACCATCAAATTCTTCTCTTAAAAGCTGTTTTTCTTTTTCATCTGCTGATTTTTCATCTTCTATAGGGTCATCTTTCAGATTATCTTTTGGAAGTCCAATTTCCGGTGAAGCAAGATTGTTATCACTAATTTCATCATCATCTGCAATCTCTTCAACAATGTCTTTCTGATCAGAATCATCTTCAATAATCTCAGTCTCATCAAAATCTTCATCTGAAACAAACTCCTCCTCTTTCACTTCCTCTTTCACTTCCTCTTTCACTTCCTCTTCCACTTCCTCTTCCACCAGATCATCGGCTTCAATCACCTCTTGGTCTTCGATGAGTTCCTCTTCTGGGATATCCTCCTCAATGACTTCAGTTTCATCGACTGCATCTTCAATCTCAACATTTTCAAGCTCTTCAACTACTTCTTGCTCGCTTATTTCATCTTCGCTAATTTCATCTTCTACAATATCGGATTCATTCTCGGATTCATCTAAAACTTCATCAGAAACAACGTCTTCTACGATTTCCTCAAACTCATCCTGATCAACCCCTTCCTTTTCTTCAATGATTGCATCATCTGGAATATCTTCCTCAATCACTTCAGTTTCATTGACTGCATCTTTAATCTCAACATTTTCAAGCTCTTCAACAACTTTTTCCTCACTAATTTCATCTTCAACATTCTCAGATTCATCTAAAACTTCATCAGAAAGAACGTCTTTTACGACTTCCACTAACTCATCCTGATCAACCCCTTCCTGTTCTTCGGTAATTTCATTATCTGAAACATCTTCCTCAATGACTTCAGTTTCATCGGCTACATCTGCAATCTCAACATTTTCAATCTCTTCAATAACTTCTTCCTCACTAATTTCATCTTCTACAATATCAGATTCATTCTCGGATTCATCTAAAACTTCATCAGAAACAACGTCTTCTACGATTTCCACTAACTCATCCTGATCAACCCCTTCCTGTTCTTCGATGATTGCATCATCTGGAATATCTTCCTCAATGACTTCAGTTTCATCGGCTGCATCTGCAATCTCAACATTTTCAAGCTCTTCAACAACTTCTTCCTCACTAATTTCATCTTCTACAATATCAGATTCATTCTCGGATTCATCAAAAACTTCATCAGAAACAACGTCTTCTACGATTTCCACTAACTCATCCTGATCAACCACTTCCTGTTCTTCGGTAATTTCATTATCTGAAACATCTTCCTCAATGACTTCAGTTTCATCGGCTGCATCTTTAATCTCAACATCTTCAAGCTCTTCAACAACTTCTTCCTCGCTAATTTCATCTTCACCAATCTCAGATGTATCCACTGCATCTTCAACTACAACTTCATCAGCATCGATATTTTTTTCTGCAAAATCAGATGCATTATGTGCTTTATTAAAAATAGGTTTTTGATGAGAGGTATCTTTAGGTTTATTTTGTTTTCCATTTTGTTTTTCATCATCATATTTTTGAATATCAATATTCGGCTTGCCTGATAGTAATTCAAAAATTTCATTCATTTGTTTCAGTATATCTGTTTTTTCAGTATCTAAAGTCTCCGTTTTCGGTAGGGAAGAAGATTTTACCAAATCGCGGATCATGGATAAAACTGAAGCAATTGATTCAAGTTCTTTCCCGCTTTCTGCTTTAATCGCATATTTAAACGATTTTAAAAGGTCATCTTTAGCGGTTTCTGACAATTCAAAAATATAAGTGGGTCCTATACTTAAACCTTCAGTAATTTTTCCTTGTTCAAATAATTTTTTTAAATCGGTATTCACAGTAGATCGTATGGTCTGAAGATTTTTTAATTTTGATTGAATAAGCGAAGGATCACCTTCAATATTCCAAATCTCTTTGATTAGATAACTGGTATCAATAGACTGAGTGGTATCTATCGATTCTTCTGATAAATAACAGCGTCTAATTGTATGAATAAGCTTGTATTTTGGTGCATGTGGATTGGTATAATTGAGTAACTCTATGGCTTGGTCAATTCCAGATAAGGTGATGGATGTATTCAATGGTATTAATTCCCTTAATTATTTAAAGATTACCTGAAAAACATATCCTAATAATATATGGATGGGAAACTTGGATCAACATGTTTTGCTATACAACACACTCCGATAATTTGCTTTACAATCAACAAGCCTTTTGCTATTTGCAAACTTCTTATCAAGGTTGAATCAGAATGCTTTCTTGGTTTTCTAATGCACCGTAATAAAAAGAGAGGTTGGTATTCATGAAGATGTGTATGCCTGTTGAAAAAGAGATTTTGTTTCCAGAAATTGAGACATTAGCCTGCTTGATTCAAAAAACTCAAAAACAGAATGGAGAAATTCCGTGGTCTGATGGAGATAAAACAGATCCATGGGATCATGTTGAATCAATTATGGGATTAAGTATTGGGGGATATTTCCATGAAGCAAAACGTGCATTTTATTGGCTGGCAGAACATCAGCTTGAAGATGGGAGCTGGTATGCGGCTTATCAGGACAGCGTTCCTACGGATTTAACACGCGATGCCAATATGTCCACATATATTGCAGTTGGCTTATTTCATTATTATTTGATTACAAAAGATCAGTCTTTTTTAAAGGAAATGTGGGATACAATGGCAAGAGCGATTGATTTTGCTATGGGTTTACAAGCGAATGGCGGGGAAATTTACTGGGCAATTAATCCTGAAGGCAAAATCGATCCAATGGCTCTGTTAACTGGTTCTTCATCCATGTATTTAAGTATCAAATGCGCAATTGCAATTTCACGCATACTGAACCGTAAACAACCCGCATGGGAAGAGGGTTTGTATAAATTAGGCGACGCGATTTCTCATCGACCTCATGTCTTTAATATTAGCAAATCCAGATATTCAATGGATTGGTATTATCCTATACTTAGCGGAGCATTAACAGGGGACAGCGCACAAAACCGTTTAAAAAAATATTGGAAAAAATTTGTTGTGGACGGTATGGGAATTCGATGTGTATCTGATCAACCATGGGTAACCATTGCAGAAACATCTGAATTTGTATTATCCCTTTATGCTATGGGAAACTCAGGATTAGCGCAGATTGTATTTAACTGGATACAAACGAGAAAATATGATGACGGCTCTTTTTACTGCGGGTTTACTTTCCCGGATATGGTTATTTGGCCAGACGTAAAATATACATGGACAAATGCAGTAGCGTTAATGGCTGCGGATGCTTTATATAATCTGACGCCAGCAACGAATTTTTTATCCCATGATTTTTGGGCCAATATCTTATCATAGGATGTG
>PDZT01000193.1 GCA_002753105.1 Deltaproteobacteria bacterium YD0425bin50
CTTTTGCAACAATGGTTTATACGGTCCATCTCCAATAAATGTCCATGAAATATCTGTTCTTTTCATGATATTTTTTACTACAGGAATCAAATCTTGTAATCGTTTATCTGTTGACATGCGACATGAGGTTACAATATGGAATCCATCTGTTTTTTTCTGAGTGCCATGAGGCGTAAAGCGATCAATATCAATTCCGCGCTTCATGATTCGGATTTTTGATTCATCGATTCCATGATGAGCAAGTATTTGTTTTGAATCACAGGATAACGCAAAAATAATATCCGCTTGTGAATAAAACCAATTCAGATAATCCCAAATCGTTTGTTCAATTTTAATATCATCTGTATATTCTCCAATATACTGAGCTAATTCTGTATGGTGCGTAACAAAAAAGGGTAAGTTAAAAACATGCTTAGCGGCAAATAAAGCGGCTAATCCAAGCGGTCCGGGTGTTGCCGCATGAATATGAGTGAAATTATACTCATAGCAATAGTTGATGACCTCAATTAATGATGGAAAACGCACAGAAATATTCCTGTATTCAATTGGTTGATAACCATAGATCATACGAATAACGTCTTCACCGTATTTACTTGGATCATTACTGCATGTAGCAATCCGATATAAACCGTCCAGCTTATCCCGAATACTTAAAATTGAAATCGCAAATTTGGCAGGCCCGTTAATTTCATAAATCGTATCAAAAAAATGACCTATTCTTGGAGATCGGGGTTTATTTTCTCCCAAAACCGTTTGCTTTACCTGTTCGCCAAATCTTCTGGTTTCATGGAAAATACGGGTTGAAATCGCATAAGGTGTGATATATTTTTCTAAATCAAGTATAGTACCCATTGTTTTAAACAGATTAAAAAAAAATGTACCAACGGGCGTTTTTCGTTTTGCATCAAAATAATCAATGACGGTATGATCAACAATTTCTTTGACGATTTCATGAAATTTTTCTGCAACAGTATCATCATTCACACCAGAGAAAAAATTTATCGGCAGTTTTTGAGCTGAACGAGTCAATAATGTCCGAATATCATCTTTTCCAAATCGGTTTTCAAACATTCGTGAACCTAAAAAATGTTTATCAACATAGAAAAAAACTTTTTTGGAAAACTCTATGGACTTTGGTTTGTGGTTGGTAAGCATTTGATAGATTTTCGTTAAATTCGGGTCTGATGCAATCATTGCCTCAATAGCAGGTTTGCCTTTCAGTTTATGTTCAATTCCCACCCGATACAAAACATATTCTAAATTTTCCGGTACAGAATGACGTACACAGGCTTCATTTTGTTCTGGAAAAGTAAAAAACAAATCGCGGATATGCTGTGCGCTTGAATTGTATGTAAATGATCTGGCGACATAACTCAGTATATGCGCATCTTGTCCTGCTTTATTGGCATATTTTTTGGCGATGTTGACTTTAGGATGCTTTATTTTTTTTGAATATTTATCAGCAAGCATTTCAAGATGTTCAGAATTCAAACTGGAAATGATATGGTCAAGCAGTGAATTGGTTTCAAGACTTTTTGAGCCATTTAACTCAAAATGGTCTGCTAATAATAAAAGTTGTTCAAAAATATCCGTAGTTAATAATTCATTCACTGCATAGAGCGGGTGAGCAATCATATAAGGAATGTTCAGTTTATCATAAAACGCAATCAGGTCATAGATATTGTCGCGGATATCCATGATTGTTGTAAATATAGATTCGCAATTTTCTTTTGGAATATCATAGGTCAGAACATGTATTTTGCATCGTTTTTTTCGATTGGCATGTGGAAAGCGAGCTGACACTTCGACAGAAATCGGCACGTCAATCCCTTGAGAAATAAGCTCCAGATTCGCACTGATTGAATCATGATCCGTTGCTGTGTATATTGACATGCCTTGTGATTTTGCGCGGTTATAGGCATCCATTGGACGTGTCATACATTCTCCAATACCGATTCGTTTGGTTAAGTAATTTGTCGGCTTGTTGGAGTATAAGGTATGTGAATGTAAATCCACATAAAAGCCTTTGTGTTCCTTCTTTTTACGAGCATCTGTCACGGATGTTATGGTGTACATGATTTTTTTTCTTTCCTGTTTATATTTTTTTACTAAATTGTTTCAGTTTTTCAAAATCTGGCGGCCTTCTGCCATTAAAAAAGTCACATGCAACCATATACAATACATCGTTTAACCATATTTTATAGTACTCTTTTCTGTTTTTATACTTATCCATTAACGTTAAAGGGGACGATAGTCCATCAAAAACCGGGCCAAGCAGTTCCGAAGGATCACGGAAACATTCCCAATCACAGCGGATACATTTTTTTTCACAATGCATATGTTTCCAATCAATATCCCCGAATTTCCCTAAGTTTTCATTGCCACGATAACCACAAGGATACGTGTTTCCTGATTTGGCGTCAATAAAGAAAAACTCAATTCCTCCCCGACATGGATAAGGGAATTCAGGATGTCCGATATATTGCATCATGAGTGAATACAGCGAACATAGCGGAGAAAAAATTCGTATTTTGGATCTGAATTGCGGAATGATATTCATAAGCACTTTGAAAAGAAGATGCCGTTCTTTTTGGCTAAACCGTACCACATCATCGGTTGACGATGCCGCGTAAACAGCATCTAAATCAAGTTCGGTTTGTGAAGATTCCACGCTCATCGGATAACATGTATTGACCATAGTGAATCCCATATCAATCACAACTGAGTAAAATTGTTGAAAAGCGCGCTGAAAGGTTTTTTCAAATAACACTAAATAAGCCGATTCATCAGATTCACCTGTAAATAACCACTTTTTTTTTAACAGTTCTTGAGTTTCTTGGCTAATATTCCAATTAATTCCTAAATTTGCAGACGGGTAAATGCCATAGTGATGCAATATCGGAAGTGCTTTTTTTATCCCGGCAATACTGCCGTTAAATCCCCGCATGGCTTCATGTGTCTCTGTACATGATGAATCAATGCTGATCCATAAATTCCGAAGCGGCGTGTCTGCTAATGTTTTTGCAAGACGATGAATTCTTTCTGTAAAATCTGGTGCTTCAGGATTTTTAAATAAAAATCCATTCGTTCCTGTTCTGATAAACGTAATCCCAGCTTGTTTAGCATAATGGATGAGTTCAACCAGATCATCTAAATAGATGAATGGCTCGCCGCCTGTAAACGAAATGACCTTAACTCCAACTTGTGCAGCTTGATTAATAATCGTTTTAACATCAGTTACAGCAAGTTTGCTTCGTTTAAATGGTTCAGTTACCCGCATACCGCATTGAGGACATCTGGCATTACACTGATCAGTAAATTGAATCACGAGTTGACCTGAAACATGTCTTCGTAATGCGTTTATGTGTGTTTCATAATGCTGCTTAACTAATGACAGCCAGTTCATTGTTTCACCTATTAATTTTTGATCTTCGATTTGTGATTTCCCGTATTCATATTATCAAGATAATCCATTATCAGGTCTATGATCGGTTGCGTAGTCGCTGGTGATACAATATCTCCAGCAATGATATGATTATGAGAACATTGCGAATTCTCAATATAGCATTTGGTTTTATGCTTTGAACCTAGCCGGTCAAATATGTGTTCTGTTGTTTTTGAATCCACTACAGTGTCTTTCGTAGAAAACAAAAACAAAAAAGGGGCTTGAATATGTTCAAAGTCGATTTCACGGACACGCTTCACAATACCCATCATTGTAAATAATGCCTTAATTGGATAATGTGTTGTCCAAAAATAGCTCTGTTGTTCATTGATGGGTTTAAAGCTTCGCTCTTTGCCAATCACTAATGGAATAAAATATTCAGCCCAAGGCCAGTTTATCAGCTCAGTAAATTTATTTTTCAGTCCAAAATTAGGGGATATAAGAATAAACGCAGCAATATCATCAGAAACATCATAGGATGCAAACCACATGGCTAATGTTGCGCCGGTTGATGTGCCCATAACAATTATTTTTTTCCCAAGTCGTCTGGCTATTGAAACAGCCTCTATCATATCATGAATCCAATCATTGACCGTTGCTTCTGACATTGCTGAACTAGACTGCCCATGGCCTGCTAACCGAGTGTAATACAAATTCGCATTCAATTGCTTTGCAAGAAGATCACACAGTGGCGCTATTTCCTGCCTTGAAGCTGAAAAACCATGTAAATAGACTATGGCATATTCTGTTTTTTCTTTTTTATGAATATCAGCCCAGATGATTGTTTTTTCAGTACCCTTGCGAATATCAGCATATTGTTGTTCAGTGTTTTTTAAATACATATCAAGATCATCCGGAAGGTTGATTGGTTGTATGGGATTAATTGTAGGATTATTTTTAGGACCAATGATAAATAATACCAATAAAAAAATGCTGATTACAGGAAAAACTGATTTTATTTTCATCCGTATCTGTGCCTTTGTGTTTTAATTCGTTAATCTATTTTATAATGAATGAATATTAAAATAGTATTACATTTTGGTTAGAGAAATATTATACATATTTAACTACTTGATTTAAAAGTATTATACTTCCATGCACCGGGCATCCCTTCAAAAATTATACGTACAAATAGCGGTAGAAACTTTAAATTAACCATATTTTCCTCCTTAACATACCAATTTTTCGGGAAACTATAGCATGTGTCTAAAAAAAATTTCAACTCCTCTATCGACAAATCCATAGAGGTTTGATAGATAGGTGTCGTTTTTGAGTAAGATAGGCGTCATCTCAACCGATTGGGTAGAAATCCGGGAATATCAGAACATAATGACACAACAAATAAGTCATCGCCATACTGCTGAATGTGGACTTTTGCATCTTGCATTTTTGCTTTTAGTCAATCCCCAAAACTAAAAAAAAAGGAGTCAATCATTCATGAATAATCATCAATTCTTACAACTATTATTGGTAATATGTTCATTGTTTCTTAACATAACACCTTGTTTATATGCCGAGAATTCCCAACAAAATATTCTTCCAGTTTATTATTTCTGGTCAAATCAACTTACATCGAATTTTTATACATCTGATTTAGAAGAAAAAAATTGGATAGAAATAACTTTTAACGAAGATGTTTGGAAATATATGGGAATTGCCTTTTATGTTCTTGAAACGCCTACGGAATCTCCTGAAGTTCAGCCGGTTTACCGTTTTTGGTCAGATCATTACCAATCTCATTATTTTACTATTAATGCAGAAGAAAAAAATTGGCTGATATCCAACTTTGACACATGGACATATGAAGGAATTGCATGGTATGCCTTTATCAATGCGCCTTTGAATTTCAATTCAGTTCCCATCTTGCGATATTGGTCTGATTTAACTTCCACCCATTATTTTCCTATGAACTATACAGAAAATGATGAAACATATGAAGGGATTGCATGGTATGCATTTTCTTATGTTCCAGTTGAACGAATCATAACTCAACGTATTACAGAAAATGATGATGAATCTTATCGAAGTGATTATTTTAATCCAAAAATTAGTTCAGATGGAAGTATTGCTGTATATCAAGGCAATATCACCAAGATAGAAAATGATCAAAATCAAACGTATTCACATATTTTTGTTTATTCTGTTACGAATTCAAGCCAGTTGAATTCTACCTTTGATATCAATCCATCGGGTGAGAATGATACTCTTTTAAAAAGAAACACAAATCCTGCTGTGAATGAAAATGGCCGTTATATTGCCTTATATAGCTACGATGTGGATGTTATTTCCAACCTAAGTAATGTAACAAGCGGCTTTATCGTGATTTATGATTTAAAAACCGGAGAAACTCAACAACTTGAAATTAAATGGAACGGAGATAGAGGATATGGCGGTTTTTATTCTAAAGGTAATGTTATTAATCCTGTTTTTTCTGCCAACGGCAAGTTGTTAGCGTTTGAGGCTAATACAAACGAAGGCCTTGTTTCAGACGATACCAATAGTTTACGTGATATTTTTGTATATAACATAGAAAATAATCAGGTTGAGCGGGTTTCTCTTGATAGTCAGGGAAACCAAACCATTGGATATAAATATTGTGTGACCGGTAGTAGCTGTGTTAGTGAGCCCCCGCATGGTCATAGTTATGATCCTGATATAAGCAGTGATGGAAGATGGGTTTCTTTCACTTCTGAAGCTAAAAATCTTGACAATTTAAACTCTGAGGATTGTCATGATAGTTGTTTTCAATGCACGTATTGCTTATTTACCCGAATTTATACTCATGATCGGGTTACCAAACAGACAGAACTGATTACGCGTGGTATGAATGGAGAAAACGCAAATGGTTCTAGCTTTTCATCTAGTATCAATTCAGATGGTCAGTTCATTGTATTCGCTTCAGATGCAAATAACCTCGTTGAAAATGATAAGAATACGTTTAGTGATATTTTTCTGTATGATCGACAGGCAGGTAAAATCGAGATTATAACATTAGGGAAACACGGTGTATCTTCAAATGGCTCAAGCTGGAATCCTCGTATCAGTCAACAAGGCCGTTATATCGTATTTGTTTCCCAAGCAACCAATTTAACAGAGAATGCCTTAAATTCCATTCAAAATATTTTTAGATATGATCGGGAACAGAAACGTATTGAATTAATTTCACTTAACTCTGATGGATATCCTATACAATATCTAACGGATGAACCTGAAATCAGTGAAGATGGTAAAACGATTGTGTTTACTTCGGAATCAGAGCAACCGAATTCGGTTAGGAATATTTTTTTACACCATAGAAGTGACGAATATAGTTTTTAGGATATTTATAATTTATCAAAAATATCTGATAAAATCCACAAACTTGTAGGTTAGTTCCGGCTAAACAACTCTCCATAGCGATTAAGGGAAAGCAAAATCCATTACCCAGTTTTTGATCATCCCCCTTATGTTTCGCACCGCTTCAAGTTGCTGTTCTGGTGTTCCCTGCACTTTAGAAGGGTCTGGAAAAGGAACATGTAATCTTTTAGTAATTCCGGCAAAAATTGGGCATTTTTCTTCGTTTGCATCGCATACTGTAATCACATAATCGTAGAGTTTTCCTTGTTTAAATAGCTCAAAAACACTTTGAGGTTTTTGATGACTTAAATCAATGCCTTGTTCCAGCATGACTTTAACGACCAATGGATTCACTTCACTAGCAGGTTCAAGTCCGGCACTTTCAACAAAAAGGTCTTTCCGCATTGTTTTTAAATAGGCTTCTGCAATTTGGCTGCGGCCGCTGTTATGCTGACAGATAACTAAAATTCGTTTTTGTTCCATGATGATTTCTCCATTAATTTGGATTCCTTTAAAAATTAAACCATTTCATTATGACACGCGAGACAAATGAATATGAAATGTACTCCCTTGTCCAAGAGTGCTTTCAACCGTCACTTTACCGCCATGAGCTTGAACAATATGCTTGACAATTGAAAGCCCTAAACCAGTACCTCCTAATTTTCGGCTTCGTGCTCGATCAACCCGATAGAACCGTTCAAAAATACGGGAAAGTTGTGTTTTAGGAATGCCAATACCTTGATCTCGAACACTGATCATTATCCCATCAGCCTCCTCAACTGTTTTAATCCAAATTTGACTGTCTTCTTTACTGTATTTAATGGCATTGTCTAATATATTCACAAGAGCTTCTTCCAAATAAGGCGAATCCATATTCACCTGATAATTGCCTACCTCATGATTATCAATACGAATCCTTTTTTCATCGGCTTTGGGCTGACAGGTTTGAATGGCGGATTGGATAACCTCGGCGACTTTTCCACTAATCAGTTGAATTTGCTTTACTCCTTCCTTACTTTCAAGCCAAGACAACTGTAATAGGTCTTCGACAATAGCGGTTAAACGGTTGACATGTTTTTCAATAATACCTAAAAAACGCTTGGCTTCTTCTGGATTATCCATTGCGCCGCTCAACAAGGTTTCGACAA
>PDZT01000194.1 GCA_002753105.1 Deltaproteobacteria bacterium YD0425bin50
TTTATCTTTATGCCGCAAGGATTGATACCTGCCTTGGCATAGCTCAACACACACCGTATCTGGTTTTTCTTCCATGATAATTTGATTGACCAGTTGAGCGCTTTCTTTGGATACATGAGCAGTACCAATTAGAATAATATTTTTTTCATTGTACGTCAGATCAACTCTCATTTACCTTACTCCTTTTACAAGGAATTCACTAAGATATTCCCTTATTTTATTTTCCAAATCTGGTTTGCATATTCCTGCACTGTTCGATCGCTGGAAAATCGCCCCATTCTTGATATTGTTAAAATACATTTTTTATTCCAAAGTTGTTGGTTTTGATAATCTCCTTCTATTTTTTCATAGGCTTTTAAATATGCTTGGAAATCCATCAGTTGATAAAATACGTCACCTTGATCCAGGATATAATGATAAATCCATTTAAACAAGCCCGGTTCTTTTGGACAAAAACGATCATCACGAAAGGTATTTAGGATACGAGCAATATGTAAGTGTTTATGATAACATTCTATGGGTTTATAAGCTCTGGTTTGTTGTAATTTAACTAATTCTTCAGCAGAAAGGCCAAACATATACATATTTTCCTGGCCAATTTCGCTAAGCATTTCTTTATTAGTACCATCTGGTGTTCCTATGGTCAACGCGCCATTCAGAGCAAATTTCATGTTTCCAGTACTGGCAGTTTCTTTTCCAGCCAATGCAATCTGTTCACTGAGATCAGCCGCAGGAATAATTTTTTCTGCTACATTTAAACGAAAATCACTTAAAAATATAACTGAAATAAAACGGTTGGCACGATGATCATTATTGATGATGTCAGATATATTATGAATCAATTTAATCAGTTGTTTGGCAACCCAATTACCCGGCGAAGCTTTACCAGAAAAAATAAATGTTTTGGCAATATGTGGATGTTTTTGATCTTCAATAATGCATAAATATTCATGAATAATATGCATCAGTTTTAAAAGTTGACGGTTATGTTCATGGATGGGTTTTGCATGAACATCGAACATGGTTTGTGGATCAATTTCTTTTTGAAGGGTCGTTTTAATATAATTTGTCAATCGTTTTTTACAGAATTGTTTTACTTGTTGAAATGCTTGTCGAAAAGCATCATTTTCTGCATATTTTTCAAGTTCACGAATTTTTGTTAAATCCAAAAGCCATGTTCTACCGATGTGTTTTGTTATTAAATCTGCCAAGTCTGAATTGATATTAAATATCCAAAAACGATGATTAATTCCATTCGTTTTATTACAAAATTTATCAGGCCAATATTTGACAAAATCAGGTACAATCTGTCGTTTTAATTGATCTGTATGCGATTCTGATACGCCATTAATAGAGTGAGAACCAATCATGGCCAAATGAAGCATACGAATCTTTTTTTCAGGTATTTCTTCAAAAATTGACATTCGTTGAATGCGGTTGGTATCTCCAGAAGGTTGTCTGGATAATTCTTGTAAAAATCGATGGTTCATTTCATAGATCAATTGCATGTGCCTCGGTAATATTTTTTCAAAAATTGACACGGGCCACTGTTCTAATGACTCAAACGTTATCGCATGGTTGGTATAGGATATTGTTTTTTGAACTATTTGCCATGCAATTTCCCATGTTAAATGATGTTCATCAAGCAGAACTCGCATGAATTCAACAACAGCCAAGGCAGTTTGATTATCATTCAGTTGAATGGCGATGTGATCTGAAAAAGCTGAAAAGTCCTGATGCGTTTTTTTATAGCGACTCACAATATCGTTAATCGCGCAAGCCACAAGAAAATATTCCTGAATTAACCGAAGTTCATGATAATCATCTGAAATTCCTGTTGGAAATAGAATTTTTGATATGTTTTCTACGTCAATTTGGTGTTTCACTGCCGTTAAATAATCTGCAATATTTAAAATCTGCATTTCAAAATCGGGTGTTGAGGCTGCAGAATATAATCGCAGGCAATTTACAATCTTACCTTTATAACCCATTATGGGGATATCATAAGGAATTCCTTTCACGGATTTCCAGCCTAACCATACAGGAATATATTCTCCATTGACGTCAAATTCATGATCAACGTGTCCATACAAACGGACAGTACAAGCTTCATCTTCACGTTTGATATATATAGGCGCAGTGGATTCACGCCAATTATCAGCTTTTTCAACCTGATACCCATGTTGAATAATTTGTTTAAACATGCCATATTCGTAAAAAATACCATAACTTAAACTTGGTATTTCAAGGGATGCAAGGGAATCCAAAAAACAAGCAGTATAGCGCCCGCTTACACCATTTCCTAAAGCCGCATTGGTTTCAAATTCAAAAACAGCCTCAAGGTCAATATCCATTTCTTTAAATGCTTTTTGGCATTCTTCAACCATGCCGAGTTGAATCAGATATTTTTTTAAACATCGTCCTAACCAATAGTCTATGGATAAATAATAGACTCGTTTTGGAGCTTTTAAAAATTTTTTTTCGGTTTGATTCATCGCTTCAATCAGATGATCCCTTACTGTCAGAGACAATGCATAAAAGATATCCTTCTCTGTACTGGCTTCGATAGACTTTCCTAAAGAATATTTAAGATGTCTATAGATGGATTGCTGAATATCTCTTTTTCGATTTCCCAGTTTATCCATTTGTCTTAAATACATATTTTTTTCCTCTTTAA
Organism: Deltaproteobacteria bacterium YD0425bin50; assembly: GCA_002753105.1. Classification (GTDB taxonomy): domain Bacteria; phylum Desulfobacterota; class Desulfobacteria; order Desulfobacterales; family YD0425bin50; genus YD0425bin50. Next base: position 2,678 of record PDZT01000194.1, read on the forward strand.
GTTATAGGGATTAAATTCCATTGAAAAGTTTATACCGTTTGAGTTTTTTATATAATCCTTGTCGGGTAATCCCGAGCTTTTTTGCAGTTTTTGAAATATTATTTCCTGTTTCTTCTAAGGCTTGTTGAATGAGACGAATTTCAAGAGCATTCACTTGATCTGGAAGAGTATGCAACGTCATTGATGGATGTAACTCTATACTGGAAATCGATTTCATGCAATCCAAAACTGATGGTGAACAGGTTTCTGGTTTAATTAATTCCCCCGCAGGAGTTAATGCAACAAGACGTTCTACTTCTTTACGTAGTTGGCGTACATTACCCGGCCATGAAAAGAGTTCAAATAATTTGAGTACATCGATTGAAAAACCTGCCACTTTTTTATTAAATTGTTTGCATACCACATCTAAAAACACCATCGCTAAAGGGACAATTTCTTCTTTACGTTCCCGTAATGGGGGTAAAGAAATTTCTACAGAAAACAGTCTAAAGTAAAGGTCTTCTCGAAATTTTTCAGATTCAACTCCTTTTTTTAAATCCTTATTGGTCGCGCTAATAATTCGAAAATTATAATTACTGACTTTGGTGCTGCCGAGACGATACCCCTCTCCTTCCTGAATTGCTCTTAAAAATTTAGGTTGAATTGACAACGGCATATCAGCAATCTCATCTAAAAAAAGTATTCCACCATAAGCCTGTTCAAAGTAGCCTTTACGTGGTTTATCAGCACCTGTAAATGCACCTTTTTCATACCCAAAAAATTCACTTTCCATCAGATTATCTGGGATAGAAGCACAATTTACAGCAACAAAGGGTTGAGTTGCACGATCACTTTTTTCGTGTATCATACGGGCAATAAGTTCTTTTCCTGTCCCATTTTCTCCAAGGATACACACATTTACCGGTGTGGAAGCAACCATCTGCACCTGTTTTAATACGGCTCGCATCGATGAATTTTCAGCAATAAAAGGAGTGTCTTTAAAATACCCTTCATCAACCCGTTCCACTTCACGATTTAATTGACTAGAGATACGAAGTATTTCTTTGTTCAGCCGAATACTTTCAATACTTATGGATAAATGATTGGCAATTTCAGTTAGCAATAACATGTCTTCTGATGTAAATGGTAAATTTGATTTGCGGTTGAGGACTTGAATAGCCCCTGTAACCCCATGACCCGTTAAACGATTAATGGGAGCACAAATCATATTTCGGGTAACAAATCCTGTTTGCGCATCTACTGTTGTATGGTACCCTGCTTTTTGTTCAAGTTCATTTGCAATAATAGCTTGACCTGATGAAATGACTTGCCCAACAATACTTCCTTCTTTTGGGGGAATAATTGCTTGTTTTTCAAGACCAGTACCCATGATAGAACATATTTTTTCAGTTCCCATTTCAATAATATAAAATGTACAGCGCTCTGCACTCATCAGTTGTGGAATAATTTTTTCGTACAATTTTAACAATGCCCAGTAATTATCTACAGTCCATGAGTTGGACAATTGTTCCAATTGAAGTTTAAGCACAGAAATTCGTTGACGAATTGAGATTGTAGGTAGTGCCGCTGTTGTTAACTGTTCCATAACTCGATCTCTTTAAAAATGATTGGGAGAAATTACTTATTGTACACGAAACGGTTATTTTGCATCTTATTTGTAGTGGCAAACATTTTACCACGATGAGCATTTGTATCTTAACTGTGCTGATTTTATATTTCAAGAATAATCAACATCAAAAAAAACAAGCTGGCAGTATTTATTTACACAGGCCTAAACTTCTTTCCTGTTGCGTACAACATAATCCCAAGGCTTTTTCTGCTTGCGTGCAATTCGTAGGTGGTTTGGGTTCTATAGGAGGTGATGTATGTACTTGTCTTTATTTTTTGTTGAGCAATAGAAGGTTGAGGTGAATTTACAATTTCAACGGTTCCATATTTAAGCAATATTTTTCATTAGCCCTTTGCCAACGCTCAATGTATCGTTGTTTTAAGATATGTTTAGGCTGATTTGCAATCAAAGCTTTATCGAAATCAATTAGATACACTTGACCATTCTTATCAATGAGAATATTTCCGGGATGCAAATCTACATGAACTATCTGATGCTGAATTAACAGGTTAATGTTTTCAATAATTTTTCCCATGTATTTTAATGCTAAAAGTTGATCTTGCTGGCTAAGTTCTACCATAGATTGAGCACCATCAATTTCCTCAGTTACCAGCCATGCTTTATAAAATATGCCACACGTATTCACAAAACATACAGGCTTTGGTGTGAATATGCCTAATTGACGAACTTTATTCAGCATGTTGAATTCTTGTTGAGACCGTGATTCACCCCATTTGATATAGCGGTCTTTACTCACATAACGGATCATTCCTCCCCGATGATATGTTTTTACAACAACAGCACCTATATCAGGTAAAACCGTTTTTTTACACTTGGTGCGTCCACCTAACACCGTTTCCTGTTGAGAAATCTCTTTTTCATTAAAAATTTGGATCAATCTATCTAAACAAGCGTTATCAAGCGGTTCTTGAAAACCAAACCAATAGTGATGATATCGAATTGTCTTAAGCATGGAATTGCGTTCTTAGAAGACGATCCACGGCAACAAGCACTTCTTCAGCAGATAAGCCTTCTATACAGTGGTTGGTACCATTTGGACATATAGGTGTTCCATGTCTGCTGCAGGGTTTACAAGCTAAATGCTTTTCAACAATGATTGCTTGGTTTTTCCAAGGATAAAACCCAAACGATGGGCTGGTTGCACAGAAAATAGCAACGGTGGGTACTTTAAATGCAGAGGCCATGTGCAGGGACATACTGTCATTACATATAACCAAACGGGCATGTTGGATGATATACATTGCATCGGGTATGGATGTTTTTCCTGTGAAATCAATAACTGGTAAGCCTTGTGTAACAATGGAATTATTCGCTGCCTCTGATGGGGCACCCATAATCACCACCTTGAAGCCTCTTGCTAATAAAGACATTGCTATATCGCGAAAGCCCTCTGCATGCCACATCTTTGTTTTCCATACGCTTCCCGGCACAAGCACCACATAAGACTGAGCAGATGGAAGATGTTCTTGACTGTTTTGGGATAAAACATGTTTTCCACGATGAAATAAACGTAACTCCGTATTTAAAAATTTTAATGGCTTATCTTCAAAAAGAATGGAAAGATTACGGAGAACATCATGATGATAACGATTCCGGTCAATAACTGTATGATAGACCCAATTGAATCTGCTGTCTTTAAATCCGTATCGTTTTGGAATTCCTGACAATCCAAGTAATATAGCTGTCCGATAAGATCGATGTAACGTATATACCCTATCAAATTTCATCGATCTGATTTTTTTGATTTGCCTTATTAATCCAGTAATACCTTTATCATGACCGCGTTTATCATAAGGTAAAACTCCTTTAATAAGTGGATCACTCTGCACCATCGGAGCAGCTTGTTTTGTTGTCATCATCCACAGTTCACAGTTGGGGTAAATAGATTGAATTCCTGAAATAACTGCTGTGGATAAGATTGTATCCCCAAAAAAGCTCGTTTGAACAAGGAGTATTTTCATGTTTTGATCACCAGGTTACTTAACCGTTCTATTTCTTTTTTCTGCTGAAAATATCTTTTAATTAATCGGTTACTTATAGAAATTACTGTCCATAAACTCATAATGCATAAAAACAATGGTATCCAAAAATAATGATTAAATTCATAAAATTCCATAGATACATGAAACCCAATAAGACCAAAAAAAAAGATGAATGTCATGAAAATAATTAGCCAGAGGCAAAGCAATTGAGAATCATACCATGGGATAATCATTCTTCTAAACACTGGAGTGTTTTCATCGTGAACTGATTTAATCCCATCGTATTTTTTTATTTTTATATCTGTGATTTTAGTTAAGGATTCCATGTATATTTACTCTTACTTACTCTTACTCTTGCTATTTATCTTAATCTTAATCTTAATCTTAATTTCACAAAGGCATATCAATTTGATCGATTGCCAATTCTTTTCGGGCATACTCTTTGTAAACCCCCCGCTCAATAAAAAAATCAAAAATATCTGGATCAATATGAAGATTATTCTTCATTTGTGTCATAATATCAATTGCTTGAGACAGCTTCATTGGATTTCGATAGGGTCTATCTTTTGCTGTGAGTGCTTCAAAAATATCAGCTATTGCGATGATTCGAGCTTCAAGCGGCAAGTCTTCGGCTTTAAGCCCTTTATGATAACCCGTTCCATCCAATCGCTCATGATGCATAGAAGCAAAATTTTTAACATTTAATAAATGGTTAGGAAATGGGAGTTGGTCTAAAATTTTCATGGTCATAGACACATGACTTTCAATGATTTTGCGCTCTTTATCTGTGAGTGTTCCTTGATAAATTGACAAATGTTCAATTTCAAAATCGGTAAGATAGGGGTAAGTTACGTCATCAATCGCATATGTTTTTGAACCAATTTGCTTTAATTTTTGAATATCTTCAGGTAGCATGCGCTTTCGATTACACGATTCTACAAAAGAGTACTCCTTGGCAATATTAGATAAAATTTCAGATAAGTTAGCTGCAAATCCGGGTTCAAGTCTATTCACTTTCTCTTTTAATGCGTTATTTTCAATTACTTTGGCAATAAGTTGAAAACGGGTTTGAATAAACTGGATTCCATCATAAATGGTATGTAGTTTAGTGGCTTTATCTACGATATGTTCAGGTGTGGTAACTTTTCCAATATCATGCATCCATGCAGCAATGCGTAATTCTTCCCTATTATTGGCAGTAAAATGAACATCTTTAAAATGACCTGTCTGGTCTTCAGTTATTTTTTGAGCAATCATGTCAGTGAGTTGCACAACACGCCGGATATGGCCTCCAGTATAAGGCGATTTTTCATCGATTGCGGTAGCAATACTTTTTATAAATGCGTAAAATAAGTGTTCAAGATTTTTGTTCAAATCAATGTTTGTCATGGTGATGGCGGCTTGTGCGCCAAGAGACGATATCAGCCTTTCATCATCATTTGAGAATTCAACGACTTTACATGTTTCAGGTTCTTGGGCATTAATCAACTGCAATACACCAATAACTTCATCTTCAATGTTTTTAATCGGCGCCACTAACATCGATTGAGACCGATACCCTGTATGGTGATCGTACCGTTTAGTACCG
>PDZT01000195.1 GCA_002753105.1 Deltaproteobacteria bacterium YD0425bin50
AATTAAAAAATTACGTTTGTTGAGTTTCATTCGTATCCGTTTGGCGTGAAACAGTCTGCTTGAACAAGTTAAAAAAAGTAGTTTTTTCAGAAGGTTGGTGCTCCATTGGCATGATATCTCTATTAATTACAGTAAGCTGGGTAATGCTTTGCGGTGTTACGCCAATCAGAATTTTTTCTCCCAATACATCAAGAAGAACCACCCGATCTTTTGGAGTCAGATAATAGGTGGATAGATGTCGGATCAGGTTTCGATTATGCGTTTGCTGCATTTTAGTTGATAATCGTTTTATTAAAAACAGTACGATCAGAAGAATTCCAATAATCAGCAGAAACATACCTGCTGTTTGTAACCCAGTCATCCAGAGACTTGGAGTGCTTTCTGTCATGAAAGACTCCTTACACGTTCCATTGGACTAATAATATCTGTCAGACGCACACCGAGTTTATCACTAATTGAAACCACTTCACCTCTGGCCACGAGCTTTCGGTTAATGTAAATCTCAACAGGTTCGCCGGCAAGTTTGTTAATTTCAACGATCGAGCCCTGTCCAAGCTGCAACAGATCATTCACTAACATTTTTGATTTACCGAGTTCAACAGAGAGTTCAAGCGGGATATCTAGTATAAACTCTAAATCTCGTTTTACCTGATCTGTTGCCTCTGATTTTTTTTCAAAAGATTGCATGATCGCTCCATTACATGAATTCTGTCTTTGAATCGATCGTTCCCACGCTCCAGCGTGGGAACGCAGATAGGGACGCTCCAGCGTCCCGAATTGACGTAGAAAGCGTATAGGTTCTGGATAAAATTGGACGCTGGAGCGTCCAGGGCTGCGTTCCCACGCTGGAGCGTGGGAACGATCAAACGATCAAATTCTGTCTTTTTTATTCGACAATCGATAATCGACAATCGAAAATCCCCCTACTCAAGAAAAATTCTGCTTTCTATACGGTATGCCTGAAATCCTTTTTGTACTCCGGCATATCCTCTAAATTTATGCCGGTTTTCTACAATACCAATCAGCACTTCATCTGCGTCCTGATCAAGTTCAATCACATCTCCGGGTTTCATTTCAAGTAACCGTTCTCCTGTCATTTCTGTTGTTCCAAGCTGCACTTTTAATTCAACAAAAGAACTGAGAACAATTTCACGCAACCGGTCTCGCCATGTCTGATCAATATCCTGTATTTCAGCTTGAAAACCAGCAGCAAGCTTGCTTCTTAAAGGTTCAATCATGGCATAAGGCAAACACACAATCAATTTCCCGGCACTTTGTTCAAGTTCAACTTCAAATCGGGTAACAATAACGAGGTCTGTAGGAAGTACAATCGCTGCAAATTGAGGATTCACTTCAGATCTCGCAAGAATGGTTTTAACAGGTTCAACAGGTGCCCATGCATTTTCAAGGTCTTTAAGACACGCCAGAACTACTTTACGGATCATCACCTCTTCAATAGGTGTAAATTCCCGACCTTCAACTTTTGCTTTAGCCGTTCCTTTGCCGCCAAAAAAGGTATCAATTAAATTAAATACGAGCTGACTTTCAAGTACGAGTAATCCATGACCCCGTAAGGGTTCCATACGAAATACATGCAGACTTGTTGGCACAGGAAGACTTCGGCCAAATTCCACGAATTTAACGGTATCGAGAGATTCAGAACTGATGTCCACAGTGGTATGTAACAGTCCGGACATACTTGCCCGCATTTCACGGGCAAACCGTTCATTAATAACCTCAAACGTTGGCATTCTGCCACGAATAACACGCTCTTGGCTTGTAAAATCATAACGGGCAAGATCGTCTTGTACTGGTTTCTCTTTTTCAGCTTCTGCTTCAAGAGGAATTTTACCAGCGCTTAGCCCGCTAATGAGACTATCGACTTCTTCCTGTGTTAATACATCGCTCATTGGTCTAAAACATAAATTGAAAATTCAGTAAAATAGATATTTCGAATTTTACCTTGGTTAAGTGTTTCATTGATCTTTTTCATGAGATCGAATTTGAGACGAAGTTTTTTTTCCATGCCAAACAGATCAATAGAATTACGGCTTGTAAATAGTGACTCAATATCCTGCCTGATTTTGGGTAATTGTTTTTTTATTTCATTACCTGTCTCTGTGTTACTCATTTCAAGACAAATTTTAGTATTGATATATCGTTTAGGATTTGTATCCTGTAACTCAATATTGGTAAAGGGTTCAAGTAAAAAGATATTAGGAAAGGTATCATCAATCCCATATTCTATTTTTACGGGTGGTTTGATTGCTGTTTTTGAACCCTCTTCAGGTTTTTTCTCTTCCACAGTTTTTGTTGCATTTTGAGCTTGCTCTGTACCTGAATCCGATTTTCCCATAAACATCCAGATTAAAACGCCAGCAATAAGCACTATACCAATCGCAATACCTCCCACAATAATCATCATCTTACGAGATAGTTTAGGCAATTGGAGTTTGCGTTTTTTTTTGACCACAGATGCTTTTTCTTTTTTGGATTTTGCCATTACCAACATTCCTTAATATTTTCGATTTTCGATTTTCGATTTTAGACGCCTTAGGCTAATAGCGTTTTATTGCGTTCAGCTTTTTGGCACTCCAATTGTGGAATTTGACTAAATCCATGATATTTTAATGATGCCCGAAGTTGTTTTAACAACTCAGCCCGATTAATCTTGCCAACTGTATCTCGTAATAGTTTACAAAAATAATAAGTAAACGCTCCATTATAAGTGCCATTAATATATGCATCCGCAGAGGTCTGGTTGGATTTACATCCGCTAAACAATACATGATGCAGAGTGGATGTTGTTTCACGAAATAACTGTTTTTCAGCCAGATCATCTTCGATTCTTGCTTGAATATCAATAGGAGGAGCTAAAAATTTGGGTTTAAATGAATTGATCAGGGCAAGACTTTCAATGCCCATTGCTTCACGGGTGCCTGTTCCAGAATGACAGCAATCCAGCAGTATCTCTAAGTTTATATCTTCTTTTATACCGCTGAAAATACTTTGTAGATCATCATCGTTGATAAATATACCATCCCAGTCCATGTCATGCGGGCAAAGAATTTCATCTAACTGGTCTTTGAGTTCATCACCATCCCGATCACGAACCTGCGATCCATGCCCTGAAAAATGAAACAACAACCGGTCGCCGGGCTTAGCATCTTTGATGAGCCAATACAATCGGTCCATAATACGTTTTTTGGTTGCCCGGTCATCTGCAAGAACCCGGATATCTTTAACCGTAAATCCAAAATATTTTAATAGAATGTCTCTGACATTCAGAACATCATTGATACATCCGTTGAGATCAGCACCTTCAAGTTTATATTTATTCACGCCAACTAACAATGCTTTGTTACTCATAATTTTTTTCTCCTTGAGTTTTTTAGTTTTGAGTTATTGGAACGGTCAGAAAATGACTCGACAATAAAAAAAAATCAATATATTAATTGCCTGTGGTCTTTTTTTACAACTATAGCTTTCCATAAAAGTTTTTGGGTGCGTTATCGGTCGTCGACGTATTAAATATACGCCTTCCTCCCTGCTGCCTTCCCAAAATTCTTTTCTGAAAAGCTATAAAAACAAAAAAACGAACAATTCAAAACTAAAATCAAATGAATCCAGCAGTATTTTTAGATCGCGATGGGGTAATTAATAAGGATTTCGGTTATGTTTATACACCGGATCGGATCATTTTTATTGATGGGGCAATAGATGCAGTAAAGTTTTTGAATTCATTGGGGTTGCTGGTTATTGTGGTTACAAATCAGTCTGGAATTGCACGCGGCTTATATACAGAAGCTCAGTTTAAGGAATTAACTCAGTGGATAGACAACCAATTTATGCTCTCAGGTGCACATATTGATGCAACGTATTATTGTCCACATCATCCAGAGGCAGCTATAGAAGCCTATCGAATTCAATGTGAGTGTCGAAAACCAGCTCCGGGACTTATCGATTTGGCAGTTAAGGATTGGAATATTGATTTGTCCAAATCATTTCTAATAGGGGATAAACCCAGAGATATTCAAGCCGCACAGGCAAAAGGAATTCCGGGGTATTTGTTTAACCAACAGAATTTATTGAGCTTTGTCTTGAACTGTGATTTATTTGATTCATGTGATCGCTATGATTATCATAGTTAATCATACAAATCAGACGAATCACAGTTCAAGACAATACGGAAACTTATTTAATTTCCATCCCTTAATCAAGTGAATCAAGACAATCAAGATAATCAGATAAGGAGGCTATATGGCTCAAGAGCAGGTAAAAAAAGAAGCGGAACAGAATGTGATTATAGGGAAACAAAATCTGTTGAAATTAAGTCAGGAAGAAATACGTTATGGCAGGCAATAAAAATCCAGAACCAGAGGCATAACTCAAGTATAGGAGCGTTGGGAGCAAGATGGGGCCTTCAGACCGAATCTGCGTTCAGAGAAGGGATCAAAGGAATATTAGAAGAATTTTCCACGGTTAAAGTCGAACGCTATCTGGCATATGATAATGAAGGCGTAGTGTTTGGAAGACCAGATCAGATTGAACTGGATTTGATTATTCGTAATGGTCAATTAATCCTATGTGAAATAAAAGCATCAATCAATAAGTCAGATGTCTATACATTTATGCGGAAAGTGAATTGTTATGAAGCCCAGACGCAGCGAAAGGCAACGAAAAAAATGATCTTATCGCCCATGATAGATAAACCGGGGCAGATTGTTGCAGGTAAGTTAGGAATTGAATGTTATAGTTATGCTGAGGACGTTGATTGTCTGAACCTTGATTCACATGATTAACAGATTATCATGATTTGGGCGTATCTAAAGGTTGGGGGGCTTTAAAGCAACAATACGACACGTCATTCCGGAGAACCCCATATGCATCAAGCTAAGGAGATAGGCTTGTTTACAAGCTCCGTTAGGAGCGATCTGTTTTCCTACTTGTTCCCACGCTTTGCGTGGGAACTAATCCCGGACGCTTTGCGTCCTTATTGGAATGACAATACCTGTGCTTTCTGTTGTGGACGCGAAGCGTCCTAGCTGCGTTCCCACGCAAAGCGTGGGAACGAGCATTTAAACGAGCATTTAAGCATATCTCCTTAGCTTGATGCATATGGCGGAGCCCCCCCTATCGGAATCCAGAATATATGTATTTTGTAGATTCTCTGGATTCCGGGTTAAAAACAGAAAACCTAACCGGTTTTCTGTTTTTCTCCGGAATGACGGTTTCAGCCCAAATTAAAATCATTTGGCCGAAACGATGATCAAGGCAGTCGAGTCGATTTTTAAAGAAGGCCCAAAAATGTATACCCGTAATAAATTATGGAAAGGATCATCCAATGACTAACGATGAATTCGATGCAATTTTAGAAGCGGAGCCAGAGTCGAAATTAGAACTGATTGACGGGAAAGTGATTGTCGGAAATGATTTGACTGGAACGAAACTTCTACTGAGGACAATTATAGAAGGCTGGGGAACCATGCACATCCTGAAATTGGTGGATCAGAAATCTTTTATCGAGGCCATGGAAGCCGTTTATCTAACTATGCCTTTTACAACGATAATCAAGAAACAAAGAAACAATACTCTTAAAAATGTTCCGTTCAATGAATTCAAGCTTGAAAATCTAAACGCTGGGCGTAAAGGCAAGGAATGCGGTCATTGGCAAACGGTTCGTTTATTCAAGGAGCAATTATACAGAGCCGCTTCTTTAAGTGAATGCGGTCAGGCGATCGGTTCGGATTTTATCATGCGATTAAACGACAATTGTTTTACGCCCGATATGTTACTCATCCGCGGGGAACCATTGAATCATTTATGCAACTGGTATTGCGACGGCCCTGCCGATCTTGTAATCGAAGTTGTTTTGCCGGGACACCGGAATCAAGATTATGTGGTAAAAAAGGAGTTTTATCGATCAGGCGGGGTGCCGGAATATTGGATTGCGGATCCAGAGAACAAGGAAATGACATTTTTACGATTGATAAATGGTGAATATAAAAGACGGCAACCCGATGAGAACGGGCGTTATCAGCCGCACAATATTGCTGGACTAACATTGTTGACCGAGAAAATTTGGGAATCTCGCGATTATCAAGACACTCTCAACCTGTCGCTTTTCGAAGTCCGCAGGTCCGATCCACCCATTCATCTGTCAACTTATATGGTGGAGTGCATTGAGTATGGAAGCATCTCCGTTTCGTCTCGTATTGAATTGAAATCCTCTCCGGTCACTTTCGAGGAGTTCGTTTCATGCGCGCCGAGAGCCAAATTCGAGTATCTGGAAAACGCTAAAATTTCAATCGGCTATCATGAGGAATTTATAGGTTTGCTTATCAGGAGCCTAGGAATGATTGAAACCGTCAAGCTCGCGCATCCGGCGGAGTGGTTGAGAGCATATGCCTATAGTACGCTGAGACGGTAATGCAGATTACATTCAACTGCAATCATCTCCCCACGCAAAGCGTGGGAACTACACTGAAACCAGCATTTAAGCATATTTCCTTAGCTTGATGCATGTGGGGCAACCCCATACATGTAGGGGCACGATGCATCGTGCCCCTACAACAGAATGTATCCCAACATCACGGATAAAACAGATTACTCAGATTACACGGATATGCTCATTATGATTCCGTGTAATCGCTTAATCCGAGTAATCAGTGATTCAGACAAATGAGCAAGTTATTTAATCGCTATTCCTTAAAACTTTTTGCTGCTTTACTGCTTCCAATAATCTTTCAAGCTTTTCTTTTTCTTCTGCTAATTGCTGTTCTAAAAGTTTTGCCCGTACTTCAGTCTGTTCAATCCGTTGCTCGGCATTATCAGCCCGCTGCTTTTCCTTTTCAGCCTTCTGCTTTTCCTGTTTAATCCGTTGTTCAGCATTATCAGCCCTCTGCTTTTCCTGTTCAGCCCGCTGTTTTTCCTTTTCAGCCTTCTGCTTTTCCTTTTCAGCCCTCTGCTTTTCCTGTTCAGCGCGCTGTTTTTCCTGCTGATAAAATGGTAAACAAAAGGCTTGATACACAGGGTCTTCTGACATTTGTTTTATATCTGGCCGCTGATATAAATCTGAAATACGGAATTGAAAACCCGGTAATTCAATGGATTGAAGAATACCCTGTTTGGGTTTGATTTTTATGTATCTTCCAGATGGAGCGAGATGGTAAAAATTCGTATGCTTTTGTTTTCGATCTAAAATATAATACTCTTTAACCTTGATCCTGCCATATTCTTGTTTTTTGGTTTTTGTATCGCGTTCTATTGCTTTACGGCTCGTATCTGACAGGATTTCAATACACATATCTACAACTCCATGAAATGTACAGTCCCTGTTTGTGATGCCAACCGAATTACTGTTTAAAATCACACCAATATCCGGTTTACGAATAGAGACCTTTTTGGGTAGATTTAGCCTAAATCCCATTTCCAGACCAATTGTTGTTCCAATCGGATAACTATATAAAAAATTTTGTAACACGCTTGTAAACCATATAGACATTAAATAGGCTCCATGATCAGACACGGGTTTTTCCTCCAAAATTCCATTGTTCCATTCATAATGAAAATCGTCATCCTCATAATAGTTTTCCCAATACTCAGCTTCAGAAACTCTGCGGCCATCCTCACTGTGAACCACTTCTTCAACCTGTTTATAATCTCTTCTATGCTGAGTATGTCCAACTCCTTTTGCATATATTTCTTTGGTTTGAAATCGCATAAGCATCCTCCTTTAATCATTTAAACCTTTTTGCTGCTTTACTGCTTCCAATAATCTTTCAAGCTTTTCTTTTTCTTCTGCTAATTGCTGTTCTAAAAGTTTTGCCCGTACTTCAGTCTGTTCAATCCGTTGCTCGGCATTATCAGC
>PDZT01000196.1 GCA_002753105.1 Deltaproteobacteria bacterium YD0425bin50
ATAACTATTCCAATTGAATATAAAAAAGAAGAAGATATTTTTTGGAAAACGCTGACAGAACATATGGGAAAATATGACGATTGTAAAAGCTATATTCATCAACATTTTAATATCTATAATTTCAGCACGATTTCTAAAGATGAGATTTTAAAAATTTGGTTACAAAAAAAAGATAAATATAGCAAATGGCTTTTAAGTCGTTGGGTTATTTCTCAGGAATTGTTCATAAATTCTTATCTTTTCCATGTATTATCTGTTGTAAAAGCGTTTTCAGATGAGGAGTTGATCGAATATATCTGGTTAAGTATTTTTGATCATGTATATCGTGAAATGAATCTATGTGATGAGCGTAAAGCGTATTTGAATTGTATTCATAATGAACTTCACTACCCTTGTGAACCCTTCGAACAAAAAATTCAACACAGAATTCATACTATCTCTGAACAACCATTTCATGTTCAGGTTGATTATCTAACGAATATTACATTTTTTGAAAAAAAACACATTATTGAGTCTTTTAAAAAAACTCCTGAATTGGAAAGACATGTCTATAAAGCATTTATCCAACGCATTTATCCTGAATTGTTTTATTATATGGAATGGGATATTCCCTTGGACAATAAGACATTAGATGCAAGAATCATAACTTATTTTCAGGAATACACTCTTTCAAAAGCCTTAGATTGCAAGTCGTCTGAAATCGATAGGCTCATCAATGAATTAAATAACGATGCAGAAACATTCTACAAATGGTATTATGAAATCGATGACATCAGTCAATATTATGCCAAGTCATTGATGATTTGGATTGATGGTTTAGGAGCGGAATGGTTTCCACTGCTTGAGTATCTCATCACTGTTTACGGCAAAGAAAAGAACAGATGTGTTGAAAAGAAATTCATCACTAAATCAAATCTGCCAACCATCACCGAATGTAATCGCTTTAATAATGCGGTTCATGTTTTGGAATTCGATAAATATATCCATCAAAAAACTCATTACATGTATCCAGATGATTTGATAGGTCAGATAGAACTCCTCAAAAAAATTATTAAAAAAGAAATTATCGATCGTACAGATGATAATCTATGTATTGTTTCAGATCATGGCGTTTCTTTTTTAGCTCAAAAACGTTTTGGAAATGTCAAAAAATTTGATTTTACTAATGCAAATCATGAAGGGAGATGTATGTGGACAGATAAGGCTTATCAAAATGATTCAGAATTTATTTTACATGAAATTGATAGCGGATACTGCAAAGGGAAAAAAGCCTTAATTGCTTTAAAACATACATCGTTACATGATACCCCATGCCGTGAAGTACATGGAGGCGCCACACCTGAAGAAGTGCTTGTCCCATTTTTAGTTATTTCAAAAAGGGATAAAAAGATTTGTTATCATGTTGAACTTCTGACCCCAAAAGTAACAACGAAAAATCCTAAAATAGCCATTAAGATAGACCCTCATCCAACTAGTTCGATTGAGTTTAGATTAAAAGGTGAACATAAATTATTTCTGATAAAACGAGAAGGGAATCAATGGGCTTCGGATGTAACAGGTTTAAAAACCGGGACTTATGTATTTGATTTAATCATTCAGAATCAACACTATGAATTGGAAGTGACTATCCAAGGGGGTATAAAAGAGACGGAGTTATTTTGATGAATCCATTTGATGAAAAAATTAAATCGTCATTCCCAGATGAATCGGTTTATAAGATTCCCGAAAGATACAGTATTTTTTCAGGAAAAAATCTGCCATCATTTATTAAAGACTGGCTGATTCGTAAATTTAGCGATGAAAACGGTGAATTAGATTCATCCGGCTTGTTGCTTTTTTTAGAGAAGCATATCCCTCATAAAAACAGTGATATTAAGAATAGAATACGGACTTATGGAGAAGAAATTACGATTTTGACCCGTTTTATCGTGGAGACCGATATTTTAAAAAATGTGTTACGATTTTCAATTCCTGATCTTGGAATAAAAAATAACGAAGGTCGAATACCGGATTATGTTGCAAGAAAACATAAAGAACTGAAAGAAGGTGAGATGTGGGGAGTTATTTCTTTACTATATAAGCCCCCTGAAGGAAAAGAAAAAGGCTGTATTGACTTGACTGATTTTAAACCGTTTAAGCCTTATGAAGTCGATGTCGAGTATTTTAGACAAACCCGAAAAGCATTTTCCATTGAAGAATGGATTGATCTGCTCATTCGATCTATGGAATACAACCCCGAAGGATTTACGCATTTAACCCAGAAGCTTTTATTTATTAGTCGATTATTAATTTTCACTGAGCCGAATTTGAATATCTTGGAATTAGCGCCAAAAGGCACAGGGAAATCATATATTTTTGGCAACTTAAGTAAATATGGCTGGTTAATTAGCGGCGGTACGATCACAAGAGCCAAATTATTCTATGATATTTCAAAAAATTCAATGGGAATTATTAATCATTTTGATTTTGTTTCTATGGATGAAATTGAAACCATAAAATTTTCGGATGAGAACGAATTACAAGGGGCGCTAAAGAATTATTTAGAATCGGGCGTATTTACAGTTGCCAACATCAGAAAAACCGCTAGTGCCGGCCTGATGTTGTTAGGCAATTTGCCTCTTTTAGACAACCAACCGATTCATCATAATTATCTTGCTACATTACCGTCATTTTTTCAATCGTCAGCATTGATGGATCGGTTTCATGGATTTATTGAAGGATGGAAACTACAGAGGATCAATGAAAATCTAAAAGTAAAAGGCTATACGTTAAATGTCGAATATTTTACTGAAATGTTACATTCATTAAGGAATATTCCGGATTATTCTTATATTGTTTCAGAATTGCTTCATATTCCTAAAACTGCTGATACGAGAGATACGACCGCAATTAAAAAACTGTGTTCTGCATATCTGAAACTGCTTTTTCCAGATGTTCAATCACCGGCTGACGTAAATAAAGAACATTTTAATACATTTTGCCTGAAACCAGCCATGGAAAAAAGATCAATCATCAGAAAACAACTTGCATTGATGGATAATGAATACAAAGAAGATATGCCAAATTTAAGCATAAATGGAGATAAGTATGTGTGAATCAAATGTATTTGTCCTGAATTCCTTTTGAAACATAAACAAACAGTGAGATGTTATGAAAATTCTATGTTTCATAGAGCAATGCAATCCCCAGTGAAAAGAAATAATTGAGAGAATCCAAGTAGTTGTCAATTTTTTTTTGTAAAATTTTGTCAATGGCTTACCTTGACTTTTACGGAAAGATATCGCATGATTAATGACAGGCTAACGTATCCGGATAAAAAACAAAACAGGAATACAGATAAAAAGATGATGGAATTTGATAAAGACAAAGAGACCGATGATTATGATAACCCATGGAAAGAGATGCTGACCTATTACTTAAAGAGTTTCATGTATTTCTTTTTTCCGTGGGCTGCCCGGGATATTGACTGGAAGCGGGGGTACCTTTTTTTAGACAAGGAATTACAGCAGGTGTCAAGAGACGCGGAACTGGGAAAACGCTATGCGGATAAACTGGTTCGGGTTTTCCGCAAAGACCAGACCGAAATCTGGGTATTGTTTCATATCGAAATTCAGGCGCAGAGAGAGACCGACTTTGCCAAGCGGATGTATGTGTATAACTACCGCATTTTTGATCAATACAACCGTCATGTGGTGAGCATGGCAATTTTGGCAGATGAGCATGCTGACTGGAAACCTGACCGATATCAGGAACGGTTATGGCGTTGCAAAATCGGGTTTCAGTTTCCGGTAGTGAAGCTGTTAGACTACCGCAACCGCTGGGATAAACTGGAACAGACCAAGAACCCCTTTGCCATTGCGGTTATGGCACATCTGAAAACCATGGAAACACGACACAACGATGATGCCAGAAAATTATGGAAGGTGACGTTGACGCGCAGTCTGTATGAGGCGGGATATCAGCATCAGGATATTATCCAGCTTTTTGCCTTTATTGACTGGCTCATGCGATTGCCAAAAGATTTGGATAAACAATTCTGGACAGAAATTTCTCAGATAGAGGAGGAAAAACGAATGCAGTACATTACAAGTGTTGAACGAATAGGGATTGAAAAAGGGATGGAACAGGGGATTCTGCAGGGGCTGCAGGAAGGAATGCAGAAAGGAATGCAGAAAGGGATTCAGCAAGGAGTGTTAGATATTTTAACCCTTCGGTTTGCCTCCATTCCCAAATCCGTAGCTAAAAAAATTCAAACCATTTCAGATCCAGAGGTGTTGAAGGGCTTGTTGAAAAAAGCGGTACAGGCAGACTCTTTGGAAGGCTTTGTACAGGGGATGGGTAACCATAATAAACAAGGCTCTAAAAAAGCTTAGAGGTTATAGCATGAACCGTCTTGTGCTAATACTCACGGTAACTATCTTTCTTTTACAATTGCAGTTAATAAGCTGTTGAACCCAAAGGGTGTTTACGATAAAAATGCAAAAGTATAGAGACAAAGAATTTATCAGTAAAAAAGAAAGAGCATCCATCCTATGAAAATACAAAATAAGTGGTTGATATGGTTAGCTATTACTACGTTTCCAGTTGTCCTGCTTATTATTGCAGGCATTGTCTGGCTTTTTCAGCATGATTATATACTGATCTGGTTATCCATTGCTGCAATTACTGCTGGATGCGGCTGGATATATTTTTTAAGGATAAAAAAGACTCAGGCACCCTCATCCAAATCCCTGATAATTCATCAACCCGACACATGGAGTACAGAAGCCAAGAACGCTTGGAAAACCGTTGAAGAAATAGCGCTTCGAATATCCCAGCAAAAAGACCTTTCAATTATTGATTGGTCCGTATTATGGGACATCTTAAAAGAAGTCATGCAGGCCGTATCTAAACATTTTAACCCGGATATAGAAAACGCTGTTCTCGAATTAAAAGTTCCTGATCTGATGCATGTAATTGAATTATTGTCTAGAGATTTACAAGTTGCATTTACAGAAAATGTTCCGGGCAGCCATATTTTTACCGTCAATGACGTTATACGTGGTCATCGCATGGCCACACGAGGTAAAAAACTTTATGATATCTACCGGATTTTTTCTTTTGGAGTCAATCCAGTCACCTCAGTAGTACGTGAGATGCAGCGGATTGCTTCCACAGAAATATTAGATCACTCTCTTACTGAAGCAAAGCAGTGGCTTGTCAATGCCTATATCAAAAAAATTGGCTACTATGCTATTGAATTATATAGTGGTCAACTTGTCTTACACCAGGATCAATTGATCAGTCATACTACACCTGACAGCCGTAAAGATATTATTAAAATTGAACAACGTGAAAAAGAATTGCGTTCCGAGCCTTTGCGAATATTAGTTTTTGGGCAGGTGAATTCTGGAAAATCCAGCTTAATCAATGCACTTTTTGGAGAAGTTAAGGCTATGGTGGATGTACTTCCAGAAACGAGTCAAGTTGTGCCATATATGCTTGAACGTGAAGGGATTCAGAGAGCAATTGTGTTAGATACTGCCGGCTATGAATCCACAGACCATGTGAAAGATGCACTTGAATCAGTTCGTCGGGAAATTCTAAAAATAGATTTGTTGATCCTTGTTTGTTCAGCGCAAACTGCATCACGTCATGCCGACAAGCAGTTATTACTGGAGTTGAATGACTTATTTTTAAAAAGACGAGGTATAGGCTTGCCACCTTTAATCGTTGCTTTAACCCATATTGATCGGTTGAGACCCTTTCGTTATTGGTATCCGCCTTATAATATTAGTAATCCTGATACTGAAAAAGCACGTAATATTAAAACAAGTTTGGAAACTGTAGCATCTGAACTTGAACTTGACTCCGGTCAGGTTGTACCTATATGTCTTAAAAAGGGCTTTGAATACAATATTGAAGAAGCATTAATTCCTGCAATTTTGGAATTACTGGATGAATCGCTGCGTTTAAAATACCTGCGTTGTTTAAAGTCATATCGGGCTGAAGAAGCCTGGAGGCAATTATGGCTCCAGGCCACAAATACTGGACGTATTGTGATGCGAAAAGGTAAACAATGGCTACTTGGTGGGTGAGATTATTATAATAATGACGTTAAATCATATATTTTCACTTTTTTTCCGGCTTGTAAGCTTTGAATGCTTCCCGGGACTTCGACAAGTGCATTGGATTGCAGCATGGTTGAATATATTCCAGATTGCTGCAATTCATGAATATATACACCGACATTTCCATCATCAACTTGTAAGCTTCCCCTTAAAAATTTGCGTCTTCCCGGGCTAAGATACACGTCATTTAAAAGCGTAGCCTGACCTGTTGGAATACCGATATTTTTTTTACCGATCAGTTTATCAATTACCGGTCGAACAAATAAAATGAAATTCACCAGAGAAGACACAGGATTTCCGGGCAATCCAAAAATAAATTGCTCGTTTCGTTTACCAACAAAAATGGGTTTGCCGGGTTTAATCCGAACTTTCCAAAATAGTTTGCGAATTCCAGTAGTTAAGAGAGCTTCCTGAACCATATCGTAATCACCAATTGAAACGCCGCCAGAAATCAAAACAATGTGATAATTGTCAAGTAACCTCATTGCCTGAATCAAGTCATGCTCATTATCCTTGATAATGCCTAAATATTTGGGTAACGCACCTGACTTTTGAAGCATTCCCAACAATGCATAACCGTTAATATCATAAATTTGATGAGGTTCTCTTTTATCTTTAGATGAAACAAGTTCATCACCTGTAGAAATTATTGCGACTTTTGGAATTTGGGACACGCTCACCTGCATCTGTCCAAGACCAGAAAGCATACCCAATTCAGCAGGTCCACTGACAGTTCCTTTGCTGATAACACATTGGCCTTGTTGGATATCCTGACCTTTAGGTATGATAAAATCATTTTCTCCTGTTTTTCGTAAAATTTGAACATGATCACCATTCGATACGGTATCTTCGATTTTAATCACAGCATCAGCGCCCGGAGGAATCGGAGCGCCTGTCATAATACGCATCGCACATCCATGTTTTAAAGATTCAATAACAGAACTTCCAGCGCGAATATGACCGCATATTTTTAAGTTCACTGGATGTTGATCACTGAGATTAGCCAAGTCTTGCTTGTTTACCGCGTATCCATCCATAACTGATTTTGAAAATGGCGGTAAATCAAAAGGGCTATAAATATCTTCCCGCAATACACGTCCTAATGCTTGATCAAGCGGGACGTCTTCTGTGTGAATCAATTCATTTACTTCTTTTAAACAGATATTGAGCGCAGCAGAAAACGAAATCATGGTTTCCTGAATCTGTTCAAGTTTATGTTTTATAAAGGTTTCCTTGCTATCGTTTCTCACATTAGAAAAAGAAGAACAGGGATCAAGAAAATACGTTTTATTGCCCGATAAATCTACTGCTGTCTGTAAATTATTAATTGGATACATACGCCACGCCTTTTTTAAATAAGGTTATTTTTTCGGCCTTGATCATCGTTTTGGCCAAACAGTAGGGGCGAACCTTGTGTTCGCCCTGAATAAAGGGCGAACACAAGGTTCGCCCCTACATCACATATTATGATCATTTGGCCAAAACGAAGATCAAGGTTATTTTTTCTTATTCTTAGATGATTTTACTTTTTGAGATTTTTTAGTCGGTTTCGTTTTCTTTGATTTTTTCTTTTCAACTTTTTTCTTTTCACCCTTTTGGGTCTTACTTTTTTGAAGTGTACTTTTTTGTTTTTGCTGACTATCGGTTTTGCTTTTTTTGCCTATGGATAAAGATTTTTTAAATACAGCAAAAGGCTTATATTCAATTTTAGACAGCTTGGGATCATCGTTACCATCCCATATCAGATTATTTATGCT
>PDZT01000014.1 GCA_002753105.1 Deltaproteobacteria bacterium YD0425bin50
GAAACCGGAAGAGATTATGGGACGATTTAAGCTTGAAGACCGATTGAAAGGCATGAAACCGGAAGAGATTATGGGACGATTTAAGCTTGAAGACCGACTGAAAGGCATGAAACCGGAAGAGATAGAAGCGTATTTAAACACCATACGCAAACAACATCATTCATCATAAAGAAATTGTGGCCTTGATCTTTGTTTCGGCCACTTAATCTTAATCTTAATCTTTGCCTGAAATTAGATTAAGATTACGATTAAGAGCAAGATTAAGAAAATTGACTGGCCGAAACGAGAATCAAGGCCGAAATTGTCCGATGGAAGAACAAAAAACTGAACAAACGCAATGGCATGAATTATTAGCCGCGGTGTTAGAAGCGCTATTAACACCACTAGGGATTCAGGTGTTGACTGAATTTCCGATCATGAGTTCACCTCCAAAAGCTGATATTGTTATTTTACGGCGTGAAGGCAAAGCCTGGACTGACGCTCAAAAAGAAAGACTCCCTGAAGGAATCCGTCAACGCTCTGCAAGTCATATTCTGATTGAGTTCAAATACACTGAATCCGCGGGCACAACAGGTTTCGCGACAAGAATTGCAAACGTATTAGACGATCGTTCCCACGCTCCAGCGTGGAAATGAGATGTCCAAAAATGTTTCTCAAAGGATATTCAATGAAAGACCTGAAACCGTTATTACTGATCGTTGAAGATGATATCAGCCATATCAAAATTTTGGAAGTCATATTTAAGGATGAATTTCGGATTATCCCACGAAAAAGCGGTGAACAGGCAATACAATTTTTTGAAAAAATGGGCTTCGATTTTTCAAACAGCAAAGAGTCATCAGTGGACCGAATGAGCATCGACGAATTGATTGCCTTAAAGCAAAATCTTCCGGAATTAATACTTCTTGATATTGAAATGCCCGGCATAAAGGGTTGGGAAGTCTGCACTCGGCTGAAATCTATTTCCCAACTGAAAGATATTCCGGTCATCTTTATATCAGCTATGATGGATACCGAAGACATCACCCATGGATTTAAAGTAGGAGCAGTGGATTATCTTACTAAACCTTTTAATGCTGCTGAATTGAAAGCAAGAGTTCATACGCATTTGACATTAAAACGCGCAAAGGAGACTCTTGAATCAAAAAATATTTTGCTCGAACAGCAGTTGATAGAGATTGAGCAAAAAACGAAAAAATTACGGGAAAAAGATGTACAGCTTTTAATGATGGACAGGATTGCAGGTATTGGGACTCTGGCCGCTGGTATTGCTCATGAAATAAATAATCCAATGGGTTTTATAAAAAGTAATACGAACAGTATAAAAAAAAGCACACAAAACCTCATCAGATTTCTGTCCGATTGGGAGCTAAAGCCAGAAGATCAGTTCTTACCAGAAATTTTTCATAAGGAACTTGATCTTATCAATTTCAACTCATTTAAACAAACATTGAATAGTAAATATGATCGGATTGAGCGGGGAATCGAACGAATTATACAAATTGTAAACAGTTTGCGGAATTTTTCAAGAATCGATAATGAAGATGTTGGAAAACTTGATATCAACAAGAGTATTCAGGAAGCGATTGAATTACTAAAGCCGTCCAATAAAACAATTATGTTTCAAACGATGTTTGAGGCAGCGCCCATGCTGGAATGTGTTGCAAGTGAAATTAATCAATGTCTGATGCATGTCATCAAAAATGCTATTGATGCTATTGACACAGATAAAACTGGAGAGATCATCATTAAAACATCAGTGATCGCAGCATCTGACACAATACCAAAAAATCAAATACGGATTCAGGTTATTGATAATGGCATTGGAATGACTGAGAATGTATTAAATCAGGCATTTAATCCATTTTTTACAACAAAATCTGTTGGTTCTGGCTCAGGAATTGGATTAACTATTACCGAGAATATCATCAAGCGCCACCACGGGAGCATTACCATTACCAGCACGGCAGGAAAGGGAACGACCGTTGATATTTATATCGCTGAGTAAAATTGGGCATTGATCATCGTTTCGGGCCGGACATTATCGTTGTGACAGAATTGTAGGGGCGAACCTTGTGTTCGCGCTCCAAAAGGGCGATGACAAGCATCGCCCCTACAGTTTGGCCGAAACGAAGATCAAGGCCACCTTGTTAGAGACTTTCCTTGCTTTTTTCCTGAGCCTGAACCACAGTTATAGCAGTAACATTCACAACATTTTCCATATCTGAACCTCTGGGCAATACATTAAACGGTTTACTTAAACCCATAAGAAGAGGCCCAACTTTTTTAGCTCCTCCAAGACATTCCAGCAGTTTATAGGAAATATTACACGAAGATAATTCTGGAAATATTAACACATTTGCAGGACCGCCTAACCGGTTAAAGGGAAAATCTTTTTTAAGCATTTCATCAACTAAGGCTATATCAGCTTGCATCTCTCCCTCAATAATAAGATTTGGACATCGTTCTAATACAAGATCAACAGCTTTTTGAACTCGACTGGCATCAGGATGTGCGACGCTTCCAAAATTTGAAAAAGACAACATCGCAATTCTCGGTTTAATATCAAAAAATGTTGCCATATCTGCTGTTTGTATTGCGATTTCTGCTAAGTCTTCTGCAGTGGGATTGATATTCACTGTAGGGTCAGAAAAAATCAACATTCGGTCTTTAAAAATCATCAGATACATTGCCGCAACTTTAGTAGCACCTTTTTTTCGGGGAATCGTTTGTAACACTGGTCGAATAGCATAAGGGTAATAGCAATCAATGCCATGAACCTGACCATCTACTATGCCTTCACTGACCATCATTGCTCCAAACAAATAACGACTCCTAAGCAATCTTTTGGTTTCGCTTAATGTCCATCCCTTTCTACTTCTTTTATGAAATAATTTTTGAGCAAAGTCTTCAAAAAGCGGGCTTTTTTGATTCTCAATAATTTCAATACCATCTAAAGAAAGATTAAGTTCTTGTGCCAGTGAATAGATTTCTTCTTTATCTGTACAAAGAATCGTAGGATACGCAATTTTTTGATTTATAATTTGATGAACTGCTCTAAGTATAACTGGATTCGCTCCTTCAGGAAATACGATTCGTTTCGGGTCTTGTTGTGCCCTGACAATCATTTTATGAATGATTTCACGCTCAGGCCCCAGCATGATCTCTAACCGTTCGACATACTTGTCTTTATCGTCTATCGTAATTTTAGCAACGCCGCTTTTTATAGCGGCTTCAGCAACTGCAGGGGTTACATTCAGTAATACTCGGGAATCAAAAGGCAATGGGATGATGTAATCCGGTCCGAATTGAATTTTTCGGCCAGCATACGCTTTGATAACCGAGTCTGGAACATCCTGCTGAGCCAATTGAGCTAAAGCTGTAGCTGCCGCAATTTTCATCTCTTCATTGATTTTGCTCGCTCTAACATCTAAAGCGCCTCTAAAAATAAATGGAAATCCTAAAACATTATTGACCTGATTTGGGAAATCAGAACGTCCTGTTGCTACTATAGCGTCGGGTCTTATAGCCTTGGCTTCAAAATAATCGATTTCAGGGTTTGGATTTGCCAAAGCAAAAATGATAGGCTTATCGCTCATTTGTTTTAAAATTTCAGCATTAAATGCGCCCTTTACTGATAACCCTAACAGCATATTACATCCCTGAACTGCTTCTTGTAAAGTTCGCATTGTCGTATCTATTGCAAAGGCTTCTTTATATGGGTTCATGCCCTTCGTTCTGCCTTTATAAATAACACCGGTTGTATCCACCATAATGATATTTTCTCTTTTTACGCCAACAGATATATACATATTCGCACAAGCAATTGCAGCAGCTCCAGCTCCATTGATCACAACACGAATATCAGATGGTTTTCGATTCGTTATAAGGCAGGCATTAATGAGAGCAGCGCTGGATATAATCGCTGTCCCGTGCTGATCATCATGAAATACGGGAATAGACATTTGTTTTTTAAGCTCTTCTTCTATGTAAAAACAATCTGGAGCTTTGATATCTTCTAAATTGATACCACCGAATGTCGGTTCTAAATTTTTAACGATGTTGATAAATTCATCAGGATTTTGCGTCGTTATTTCGATGTCAAAAACATCTATGTTCGCAAATCGTTTAAATAAAACGCCCTTGCCTTCCATAACAGGCTTTCCAGCTAATGCGCCAATATTTCCAAGACCGAGAACAGCGGTTCCATTCGTTACGACGCCTACTAAATTTCCTTTAGACGTATAATCATAAGATAACTCATTATTTTTTTGGATGTTAAGACACGGAAAGGCAACACCGGGACTATAAGCCAAACTCAAATCTGCCTGAGAAAGACATGATTTGGTAGGTACAACCTCGATTTTACCGGGTTTTGGGAATTTATGGTAATTTAACGCTTCTGATTCGTATTGCATTTGATTACTCCCATTTAATTGTTATTGAATATAAGCGTGTTACACTTCTTAAAAAAATTTCGGATGTGCATTTAGTTTTTCGATTAAATCATGTGTTACAGGTAATTGATTCGTTTCATAACAAACGATGACCTGATCATAATGATTAGGATAAACATTATATACAAAATTGGGAATCTGATCAAAATAATTATCCTCAAATTCGATCTTATAGTGTATATCGTTATCAATAAGTATAGGTGATCGGGTTGTGGATTGAAACCAAATCGTAAACCCCTGATTTTCAAGTTCTTCAGCTAATTTAAAAGGAAAAAATAAAAATTCTCCGGTTCCTAATACAAGAATGGTATCATCATTGTTTAGAAAATTCATGTGGTTAATACATGATAACATATCCACTTCTGGAATATCACGATACCCCAATCTTCCCCAATTTTTTTTTAAATACCTATTTTTATCATTGCGATTCCCTGTAGAATCTATGTTAGTTATGTGCTGGAAATTGGGATTGGGTTCAAATTCAAAATGTCCATCTAATATGCTGACAATTTTCATATTACATTGGATTTTGTCAAGAATAACTTGATATTTTTCCTGATTAATCCAGTTGGTCAGTACAACAAAGATGACCTGTTCAATATGTGGATTTACTTTTTTAAAGCGAAGAATCAGATTGATAAATGTATTGCCTGTACTGAGTTCATCATCAATTAATATCAGTGTTCTTGAATGATAAAATATTTCTTTATCAGCAGGTTCAATCGGTTCATAGAGAATATGATCTGTTGCATGACTATGGGTCTCGTCAAATGTAAACGCCTGTTTTTGAGTTAAGATATATCGGGTTGTATGTATAAAAACGCTTTCAGTATCTGGATTAGCAAGCATGAATTCTTCATAAATCCCCTGCCCTAAACCTGTAGCTGTTTCTGCAAGTGCAACAAAAACGACTGGAGAACGGATATAGAGCAAAGATAGTTTTTGCGCAAAAATACGGTATATTTCCCGCATTTTAGATGGTCTATTTGGATAATGTTTTCCCAGTACTTTACTAATAAATAAGTAGCCCCGCTTTGGATTATTTCTGCTTCCAAACCCAAATAAGTCCTCTAAAGGGATATCCGTTCTCTCCACATGAATTGATAAGGTTCCGGTTTGTAAGATGACGGTTTTGTTCATGTTAAAATCGACAGCTTTATTTAGCGCCAGCAACCCATCGGAAACCGAATCCATAATGTTGATCTGCGTCTTTATGTCCAAAAAAGTATTTCTCTTCCTTTGTTATTTCAATCTTATCCCCAATATTTTGAATGGTACATACTGCACAAAAAGTACGGCTTGCATTCGGATTATTGAGCTTCATAAATATTTCATTACCCAATTCGTCTTTTATGGTTACTCTTCCATTAACTACCGTAAAATTTGCAGTTCCTTCATAAATAAATGTGAATATCAACACCTTAGTGATTAAATCCGGACGCAAAATATAAAGATTTTCACCATCTGATGCTTGTCCGCTTCTATCGTCTTTATCAAGATATATAAAAGGAGTATCATTTCTAGAACCAAACGATCGGCCAAGCGCCTGAATAACGCCAATCATTCCATCTTTGAGTAAAAACATACACCCAAGGTCTAAATCGGCCTGAATGGTTTTCGAGCCAAAAAAACCTTGTTGTTTAATGCTTTGATCCCAGTTTAAGTTGATATGGATCGGCTGGATATCCCCTTTTTTTCTTAAATCTACGGTTTTTTTATCCCCTCTTTTTTCAAGTGTAATTTTGGTAAGCGTAATTTTGGGTGGTAACGCAGGTGGTGAAGGTGGAGACGGCGTCGGAGGTTGAGGAGTGGGTTGAGACGGTTTGGGTGATGAAGAAGGTGCAAGCTCTTCTCCTCCAAAATGCTTTAATAAAGCACTTAATCCTCCATTAAATCCCTGTCCCACAGCAGAAAATCTCCAGATATCTTTGAAATACATTTCGCCTAATATAATGGCTTTTTCAGAGGCGAAATCAGTACCAGAGAAGGAAAATCGGGCAACTTCATTATTGTCAGATAATAATCGAATAAATCCAGAAGATATCTGACTCATCACTTCATTGCCGTCAATAGCCGCTGTAAACACAAGCTTTTTAATGGACGAAGGTAATTTTGTAAGATTCAGTTCAAATCGTTCACTATCTCCAAGAACCTGTCCACGTTTTCTTACAGCATTTTCTGGAGAATTGGGCTGATTATAGAAAATAAAATACCTGTCATCTGACAGTTTATCGTTTTGGTCAACGCCAAAACACGCGATGTCAATGGATACCTGCCTTCCAAAATCAATTTTTATACCCACCTGAATATTACTTAGTGATTGAGTAATATCCTGAATTTTTATCTTTTGTCCTCGTACAAGATTCATAAGCGTTATTCTCCTTATGACTTTTACCGGATCATCTTATTTCGTTCAGTTCAGTTTATTAGTCAACCCAGTTAGTAACTAATAATCCGGGTAATCTGTTGAAAATGTTTAAGATTTCTGGTTACAAGTACAGCCCTATTGGCAAGACTGATACTTGCAATCAGAATATCAGTACGTCCAATCTTTTTATATATTTTCATATTTCGTAACTGTTCAAACTGAATTGCTGATTTTTCATCTATTCCTATTACTGGAATCTGTGAAAGAAGTTCCTCTGTACGATACAATAAGTTCTGTGCTCTTAACAATTGAAACCTATCAGATGCTTTCAACAGAAATTCAAAACGTCCACGTAACAATTCAATTTTTGTAATTATGGTAATTCTTAAATCAGAATCATCAAGCTTTTTCAGATTATCAACGACTTTCAGATTTCCAGCGTGTAAATGTGTAATCGTATCGGTATCAAGAATATGCATTATGAATCTGTTTCCTTTTCAGGCCTTCCTCTTTCAGAATAAATCATTAAGCGAAGTTTCTCCAAAGAATCATCGCCTGAAAATGCACCAGACTGACCTATCAATAGTGTTCTGTGATCACAATTGCTTAACCAGTCATCTATAGCTGTTTTCAAAAAACGCCATTCATCATCAATTCTTTGTCCCTGAATTTTACCTTGAATAACCTGTTGTTTTATTTTATCTTCAGGTATTTTTAAATATTTTGCCGCCTCCCGTAAGGTAAATATCCTGTCTGTAGATATCTGACTCATTTTTTGTCCTTTTGGTTATTACCAACATTTTCGGCCTTGATCATCGTTTCGGCCGACATTATCGTTGCCGCAACAGAATTGTAGGGGCGAACCTTGTGTTCGCCCTCCAAAAGGGCGATGACAAGCATCGCCCCTACATTGTGGCCGAAACGATGATAAAGGCCACATTTTCTTTTTTTGATTATTTCTGATTGATTCTAATAAATGAGCAATTCCGGGCATCTATTAGAATTTGACTATCATGCTTTATACCAAATTAAAATCTTTAGGATTAAGCCCTAATTCAGCGCAAATATCTCTGACAATTTGTTTTTCAGTATCATCAAAATTGCCATCTGCTGCACCAATAGCACAACATACGCGAACCATCAGTTTTGCTTCTTCGGGTTTCTTTTCGATCGTTCCCACGCTCCAGCGTGGGAACGCGGTATCGGACGCTCCAGCGTCCGTTTTATTCAAAACCATAATATATAGATTTCCAGATATTCAATTTCACAATTGAGAGCAAAATGAGAAGTGGTAAATTCCCGTAGGGCGAGGCATGCCTCGCCCCTACAATCGTTCATCTTTGCAATTATTTATCTGAAAACCTGTATGTTATAAATCTTCTGGTAATAATCCTGTTTTCTTTGCAATACGTGTCAACATGCGAGGGCCTATTTCTTCATTATCATGAAAAGAAAATACAAAATCAGCCCATCCACTTCGTGATAGTATCCGATGCGAACCCTTTGCTTCTCGTTTAATAATCCAGCCAATTCGCAACAATGCAGATAAAACAAGCCGTGCTTTTACAGATTTCCATTGACTCATGCAGCTATCAGGAAAACCTGCTCCATTTCTGGTATGCTCTCACCATGCTCTAAACGGTCTGCCAATACACGTAAAACTAAAGATTTAACCATAATAATGGCTTGCTCTCGAGTTTTTCCATATGTCATAATACCCGGAATCTCAGAAATTTCAGCAAGCCATCGACCGTCCACTTCCTGTTCAATTTCAATTGTCAGGTTCATCATTCCTTATATATCTCATTTGTTATGAATTATACTAAATTAAAATCTTTAGGATTAAGTCCTAATTCAGTGCAAATATCTCTGACAATTTGTTTTTCAGTATCATCAAAATTGCCATCTGCTGCACCAATAGCACAACATACACGAACCATCAGTTTTGCTTCTTCGGGTTTCTTTTTTAGTTTGGCAATACTTTTTAATGCCTCACCTTTTCCAATCATCAGATCAAAATTCATTTTGGTTACATACGATTCAAAAATTTTTATCGCTTCTTCTACATTAAATACACTTAACGCTTCATTTTGCTGAATAAAACCAATTGTTTTCCGTTTTTCATCAGGACTGATTACACCATCCGCATAAGCAACCATAGCACAGCCAGCAACAACAGCATCTAGAAAATCCTTATTTTTAAATTTCTGAACTTCTGATTTAAGCGATGCAGATTGTTCTTTTACCCAAGATGAAAATTTATCAAAAACAGTACTCATAATCCTATTCCTTTCATTAAATAAGTTATAAAAAAGGTTAACTACCAATAAACATGAACCTGATATAAATTAATTCCCTCAATTCGGTTAGGCGTTTTGATTTACCATTTCAAGCAAAACCGCAATAATTTTATTCGCATTGACAATATAATATTCCTTCATATCGATATAAGCTGTATTACCCTCGTACTTCAGGAATTTCCATGTATTTCCCGTTGTTACCGCCCCATATATCGCTCTGATATGAACCTTCCGGTTATTATTTTATATTTTTCCCATGAGCTGTTGTGTTCTTTTTTTCCCTACTATCGTGGTAAAAAAGCACATCATCAAAATTTTTCTTGTTGAAGCATCCATATCTGGATATTTATCATCCATAATTTCTTTTATAGCCAAAATCAAATCATCATCCGTCATGTTTTCAACCCGTTTACGAAGTTCTGCAAATACTGTCATACTGTCCCCTTTCATTTTTCATAGAGTTTTTCTATCCCATCCCAATGATCTGGAATCCCTTCATGTATATATTTTTTACAACGATTGAGATATAAGTGAACTATCTGGTCATGTGCATTGCTGTTTAGCATTGATGAAAACAAATCATATGCTTTTGAAAATTCTTTACGCTGATAACACGCCATTGCCTTACTAAAATCACTCAGTGTATTCATTTTCAAATCGCGCTGCTTTTCGATAAGACCATCTAAAATTTCTATAAGTGCAACTGCATCTGATTTTCCTTTTACCCTAACAGTATCAATAAGTCTATAGGCATAATTTTCTTTTTTCTGAATTTTATCTAAGGTGCTATTGCTGATAATGATGTTGGTTCCGTAATACTTGTTTAATCCTTCAAGTCGGGACGCGAGATTGACATTGTCAGAAATAACGGTGCCATCCATTCTGTTTTTCCCGCCAACAGTTCCAAGCATGAGTTTTCCTGTATGAATACCAATGCCGATTTCAATAGGATCATAGCCTTTTTGGATTCGCCTGATATTATACTGAAAAACTTCCTGTTGCATAGCAATCCCTGCATTGATGGCATGTTCTGGTTCCAGCGGAAATAACGCCATGATTGCATCACCAATGTATTTATCAATAAATCCCTGATGATCATTGATGATCGGTTCCATTCGCCGTAAATAGGAATTGATAAAATCAAAATTTTCCTGAGCAGTCATTTTTTCTGACAAGGTAGTGAATGATCGAATATCTGAAAACAAAACTGTCATTTCTTTTAATACCTGATTGCCTAATTCCACTTCTAAAATAGTTTCTTTATCCAGATAATTCAAAAACTCCTTTGGCACAAATCGTTCATACGCAATACTTAATTTTGAGGAATATATATGACTTTGCAGCCTTGCCATGAGTTCTTTTTTGGAAAATGGCTTGATCAAATAATCATTGGCACCAGACTCAAACCCAACTATCAAATCATTGATCTGGTTTTTGGCTGTTAATAAAATAATGGGTAAGGTGTTTTTTGAAAAGCGTTCTCTGATTTTTTGCGTTAATTCATACCCTGACATTTTGGGCATCATAATATCGATAATTGCAAGGTCTGGTACATACCCCTGATCCATACAATCAATCGCTTCAAACGCATTTAATGCCTGAGTTACTGCATACTTATGCAGTTGTAAATAATTCATCAAGACCTGTAAATTAATGGGTTCATCATCCACAATGAGAATTTTAAAGGTCTTTTGTTCGTGCTCCCCTGAGTCTTTGGGAACTATTTCATGTGCATCAATACCTGATTCTTCTGTATCTATGACATGACGAATATGTTCAGGATTAATCTGTAAAGGTATAGCAGTTAGATTGTCTTTAGAAGCAGGTAACCCAATAATAAATGTTGAGCCTTGCCCCAAAACTGATTCAACCCGTATATATCCATGATGGAGTTCTATAAGCTGTTTGCTAATACTTAAACCAAGCCCTGTGCCTCCATATGTTCGTTCTGTATCGCCATCAGCCTGCTCAAAAGACTCAAAAATGGCATTGAATTTATCTGCAGGAATGCCAATACCAGAATCCTTCACATACACTTCCACATAGTCGCCGTTATATTGAGCAGACATCTCAACTGTTCCGCGTTCTGTAAATTTAATGGCATTGCCAATCACATTGATAAATATTTGTTGAATTCGATTTTCATCGCCCATGATTGAAGTTACTTGGTCGATTTTGTTGGACAGGATCAGTTCTTTTTTGCCAATTAACGGTTGAGTCAATAACATCACGATATCAATGATGGTTTTGATATCTATGGGTTTGGTTTGTAATTCAATATGCTTGTGTTTGAGCTTTGAAAAATCTAAAATGTCATTCACCAGCGTATTCAGTCGTGTTGCACTCAAATTGACCATATACAGATTTTTTCGCATGGTATTATTTAACGGGCCTGATACACCATCAAGTATGGAATCCACAAGTCCAATAATTCCATTTAAAGGCGTTCTCAGCTCGTGCGATGTATTGGCTAAAAACTCATCTTTCATCTTGTCAATTTTCTTCAAACGCTCCGATACCTGACGTTCCTGATCAAGTTCTTTTTTTTGCGTATCAATTTTTTTCTGCTGCGCTGCTGTCTTAAAACGAATAAACAAAACAACACCGCAAATTAAACCCAGTACATACAAGGTATATGCCCACCATGTTTTCCAAGGCGGCGGATAAACGTTAATTTGAATACGCATTCCAGTTTCATTCCATAATCCGTCATTGTTGGATCCTTTCACGTTGAACCAATAGGTTCCGCCATCAAGATTGGTGTAGCTGGCATATCTACGATTCTCACAGTATAACCATTCCTGATCAAACCCTTCCAGTTGATACGCATACTGGTTTTGGTTAGGATTTACATAATCAAGCGCAACAAATTCAAATGAGATGTAATTATCTTTATATGACAACACAATACGGCCTTGATTATCAAGACTCTTTTCAATACGCTGCATTCGATCAAAAATGCCAAAACCTGTGATATATACTGGAGGAATATGAGGATTATTCTTGATATGCTGCGGGTAAAAATACGTTAATCCATTGATGCCGCCAAAAAACATCTCGCCTTTGCTGCTTTGATGATAGGCTCCCATGTTGAATTCATTGCTTTGAAGCCCATCCTGAACATCATAGTTCTGGATTTGGCCTGAACTTGGAGTATATTTGGAAATACCTTTGTTGGTGGATAACCACAGATTACCCTCAGTATCTTCCAATATCCCATAGATTGTATTATTAGGCAATCCCTCTTTTTCTGTAACATGCTTGAATTCATGCGTATTTCTATCCAGTTGGTCTAAACCGTTACCGGTTCCAATCCATAATCGTTCATGACGATCTTCATAAATACAAAATACACGGTTGTTTAAAATACTTGTGGGTTGGTAAACATCATGTTGATATAAACCCCATTGCTGCTTTTGGGGATCAAAAAAATTTAACCCATTTTCAACACCGACCCAAAGCAATCCCTGTTTGTCTAAAAACAACGTTCTGACTTTATTGTGACTTAATGAATTCTTGTTGTTTGGATCATGTTTTAGGCAAGTAAACGTTTCAGTGGCAAGGTCAAAAATATTGACGCCGCCAGCATAGGTGCCTATCCATAAATATCCTTTTGGATCGTAACGAATCCACATCACATCATTACTTGAAATCGTTTTTAAATTCGCCGGATCATTTTTAAACACTTGAAATGCGTTGGTCTTGGGATCAAATCGATTCAACCCGTCTTCCGTTCCAATCCACATCCGATTTTGTCCATCCTCACAAAAGGCTTGTACCCGATTATTACTTAAACTATTAGGATTTTCAGAATCATGGTGATAATTCACTAATGTATTGGTTTGCCGGTCATAGATATAAACCCCTGCCTGTTGAGTCCCAAGCCATAATAAGCGGTTATGATCTTCATAAATTGACCAAATATTACTGTCTTTCATGCTGGTTGGATTTTGAGGATCATGTTTCAGATGATATTGAAATTTTTTAGGAGAATATTTGTTGACGCCGCCGAGATACGTTCCAAACCACACATTCCCGGCATTGTCTTCATATATTGAAAATATATCATTATGGGTTAAACTGAATGGGTCTGAAGGATCATGAAGAAATCGTCTGAATTCTTTTTTTTCAGGATTGAATAGATGTAATCCTTTATCTGTACCGACCCAAAATCGGCCATATGAATCTTCGAATATCGCTTGAATAGTATTGCTGTTCAGTGTTTTTACATCATGTTCTTCCATGTAAAACCGTGAAAATTCATTCGTGTTTGGGTTAAATCGAATGAGTCCAGATTTATTTGTTCCTAACCATAGTTCATCAGCTTTTCGTGGGTATATTACCGTAATAGAATTGTCTGCAATTCCCGGATATGCTTCTTGGGTATATGACTTGAATTGATTTGTTGTTGGATTGAATCGGTTTAAACCGCCTTCATCAGTTCCAATCCATAGCATCCCCTGATCATCTTCAGAAATTGCAAGAATGTGATGATGACTTAATGAATTCTTATCATTAGGATCGTTTTTGTAAATTGTAAAAGACTGAGTTGATTTATCAAATTTGCATAAACCATTTTCAGTACCGATCCAAAGCATTCCATGTTTATCTTCATGGATAACTGTCAGGATATCATCAGATATAGAATGATTATTCTTGGGATCGTGGTTGTAACGAATAAAGCGTTCGGTTAGGGGATCAAATCGGTTTAACCCTCCGCCTTTAGTGCCAATCCAAAAAATTCCCTGTTTATCCTGCAACATTACTCTGACATGGTTATCAGACAATGAATTTGCGTTAAATGGATCACTTTTATAATAAATGAATCGATGGCCATCATACTTGTTGATACCATCCTGTGTGGCAAACCACATGTATCCTTGATGATCCTGAAGTATAGAGGTTACTGAACTTTCTGATAATCCATCGTTAATGGTGATAGAATTAAATTTGGGGAAGACATCTTGTCCATTTGCCGAACAAGCAATACTTATGGTAAGCATGGTAAAAAAAAGAATTGATTTCATATCATTGAGTTATATTAAAATACATAGAAAATCAAAATGAAAAATGAATATTAAGAAAAAATCAAATAGGTGTAGTTGACCAATGATATGAAATCAGTTAATACATTTATAAATCGGCGGTTTTCGAATCGTCTAAAATCTAATGTAATATGGAGATGGAGGTAATTATGTGTGAATCAAATGTATTTGTAGTGAATAATGGGAAAGAAACACTCATTATGGAGAACGTAGCGAGTATTAAACCGATGGGTGAAAATCAATTTGTATTAAAAGGGCTTTTAGGGGATCAAAAGGAGCTTCAAGGCCGAATTGTAGAAATCAATCTCATGGCTCATAAAATTCTTTTTTCAGGACACTAAATTCATCAATATGAATATGAATGCATTGAAACCTGTGATGTTATCCAACTTTTTAGATCAATTGGTTATTCAAAACGAGCTTTGTCAACATGGGTTTGATTCATGGTTTTTCCATGAAGGCATGTGTTTTCAAAGCATGGAAATATGGTGGAATAATTCAAAAAAACGGTCAATGCCCCATGAGGGTGTTGATGTTTGTTTCTATGCTGATATTGATCATGAGCTAAAAATGCTTGGTACAGATGCGGATATTCCTGCTATATTTAGTGGCGAATGCATTCATATTTGTAAAGATTTTATAGGCGAAACCCTTGTCTTAGGACATGATATTTACAATTCAGCAGGGCATCAGCTACTCACATTTTATGCCCATGTGGATACCAAAAACACTATTTCCTTGAATACCCGCATCATAACAGGAGACATCATTGCATGGATAGCTCCGGTATCCAAACCATCTGTATTACCTCATTTGCATCTTTCTGTAGCGTGGATAAGCCCAGATTACTCTATATCCACATTTGACTGGAAGACGTATCACCATGATTCCCGATTACAGTTTTGCAATCCAATGAATTTTTTTTCTTATGGTTTGAATCCCTGCCCACGTTTCTCAGAATGACCTTTTCGAAAAAGCATCACATACCTGAGATAACCTGATTATCAATGCAGAGTAACCTGATTCAGCATACTGGTAAACTGCTCGAGATTTTTTGACTTTAAAGCTGCTCGGAATAAACTTCGAAGCGTATCGGTCTGAGAAATCGCTTTTATTTTTTCGGAAACATGGGTTGGTAATATACCAAAAGACTCTATCAGCACATCCATCAGCATTTCACGAACCCCCTTTTCTAAACCTTCTAACAAGCCTTCTTTTCGTCCTTGTTCTAAGCCCTTTTCTCTTGCAAGTTCTAGGATATCTATCATTTGAATTTCCTCCCATAAATCGTTTAATCTGTTTTTATCGATCATTTTATTCGCCATGATAAATGTTGCTGCAAGAAGCCTAACAGATAACCTGCCTTGGATATATAAATCTTTTTCCAACCGAATCACATCTTCAGCCAGTTGACTCCGTTCCATTCCGGTTTCTTTACCATAAAGAGGAACAAACACGAGCTCCATAAGGCTGCACAGATTATTAGAACGAATCTCTTCACGGATGCGATTCAGAGTTTCCAGTCCATTCCGTTCAGACAGATCAATAACAATCGGCATATAAGTTCCGCTTGGCGTCTTGATTTCTTTTTTCCCATCCTCCCCGCTAAAAACATTACCTGAAGCAATAATCACATCAGTCAGCTTATCCTTATATTTTTTTGCACCCATAAAATGATACGCAGCAAACCGGTATAAGTCGTCTTTGCATAAATCCCGCTGTTCTTCAATGTGGTATATTGCGTCTTGATCATCTTTGATCATAATATCTACCCTGCCAGAGGTTACAGCAATATCAACCGGTTCAAACGTAAAGACTTCCTTAATTTTTCCGGTTTTCAGTCCAATGACTTCTAATGTTTCTCCGCACAATAACTCAGACATCCACTTGATAATAAAATCGTAATTCTGAGAGTAGTTTGTCCCATTTTTCGGTTTCATTATTGCTCCTGTTAATGCAGACTAACCTGATTCAGCATACTGGTAAACTGCTCGAGATTTTTTGACTTTAAAGCTGCTCGGAATAAACTTCGAAGCGTATCGGTCTGAGAAATCGCTTTTATTTTTTCGGAAACATGGGTTGGTAATATACCAAAAGACTCTATCAGCACATCCATCAGCATTTCACGAACCCCCTTTTCTAAACCTTCTAACAAGCCTTCTTTTCGTCCTTGTTCTAAGCCCTTTTCTCTTGCAAGTTCTAGGATATCTATCATTTGAATTTCCTCCCATAAATCGTTTAATCTGTTTTTATCGATCATTTTATTCGCCATGATAAATGTTGCTGCAAGAAGCCTAACAGATAACCTGCCTTGGATATATAAATCTTTTTCCAACCGAATCACATCTTCAGCCAGTTGACTCCGTTCCATTCCGGTTTCTTTACCATAAAGAGGAACAAACACGAGCTCCATAAGGCTGCACAGATTATTAGAACGAATCTCTTCACGGATGCGATTCAGAGTTTCCAGTCCATTCCGTTCAGACAGATCAATAACAATCGGCATATAAGTTCCGCTTGGCGTCTTGATTTCTTTTTTCCCATCCTCCCCGCTAAAAACATTACCTGAAGCAATAATCACATCAGTCAGCTTATCCTTATATTTTTTTGCACCCATAAAATGATACGCAGCAAACCGGTATAAGTCGTCTTTGCATAAATCCCGCTGTTCTTCAATGTGGTATATTGCGTCTTGATCATCTTTGATCATAATATCTACCCTGCCAGAGGTTACAGCAATATCAACCGGTTCAAACGTAAAGACTTCCTTAATTTTTCCGGTTTTCAGTCCAATGACTTCTAATGTTTCTCCGCACAATAACTCAGACATCCACTTGATAATAAAGTCGTAATTCTGTCCGTAGCTTATCCCGTTTTTAGGTTGCATTCTTGATCCTGTTACGAAGTATCCTGAAAATTTTTCTATCGATTTTTCGGTCCCCCGCCATCACTCTTTAGATGGAAGATAAGATTCAAATTCATTGAGAGCAATAGTGATCATAATCGCAAAACCTAATCCTTCAAATTTACGTGTAAGTTCCTTTAATGTATTAATTCCGATGACTTTCCCTTGTTTGGTTACCAAAGGCCCGCCGCTATTTCCGGGATAAATATGCGCATTTGTTTGGATATAATCCCCTCTGTAACCGGAAAGCACCCCTGAGGTTACAGAATTCTGCAATTCCAATGGATTGCCAATTGCATAAACGGGTTCTCCAATTTGAATGGATTTTGGGTTTGAAATGCTTAGATACGGTGTAGTTACATTTTCAATTTTTAACAAAGCAATATCGTGATGTTGACTGACTGCAATGATATACGCATTCAGTTCGCGTTTATCTGCCAAAACAATTTTAAACATTCGGGTGTCAGCTAACGAACCGGTTGCTCGCTCAAATTTTCCTTTTGCAGTATTCAATTCAGACTCATATTGCTGAAGCTCTTTTTGACGATAGGCTAAGTCAGCTTCCATTTCACGCAGTCGTTTCTGGTTTTCATAATAGCGTTCCAGATTTATTCGCTTCAGTTCTGCATTATGTTGACGATCAATGGTATATTTATCGTTTGCTAATCGTTCACGCAGTTTTTGTATCCATGATTCATCACTGTACAAATTATTTTTAAAGTGATTTAATTCTTTTTCTTTAGACTCGATGTGTTTTTTAGCCTGTTGAATCTGGTTTGCATCTCCACGAATTACATGACGATTGGTTAGGATATAACCTGAGTCATTAATAAAAAAACCTGAGCCATACCCAGCATCTGTTTTTACAGCCACTGTAGCTATTCCAGCCATTTCAATTGGATTACGCGGATTAATTCGTTTCAATAATTCTGCATTCAAGTCAACATGTTTTTGCTCAATAATTCCATCTAAGGCTTGAATATCATCAGAAGTAGTTGAGGGTGAATCCGTAAAATGCCAATTACCGTTTTCATCCTGATATTTGAAAATTTTGGCTTGTCCCTGAATGGGTGTAAATAAAAATAAAACAATGAATATATAAAGCAATTGTTTATAAATAGTCACAGGTTAATAACAGTCCTTTTATTTGTATTATTATTAAATAACTAAAACTAAAAAACCTAGTGCCTGACATGTTCAGCAATTTTTTGTCTTATCATTTCAGCGATTTTTTCGACTTCCATGTCAGCGAATACTGAATAGTCAATTGGATCAAGAATTTTGACGTGAATATCATTTTTACCATGAAAATTTAGACTATGTTTAGGTAAAGCCTTTCTCGTACCGTTGATGACAATGGGTAAAATCGGGGTTTTCATTTTTTTCGCAAGAATAAATGCGCCCGGCTTAAAGACCTTCAATTCACCGGTTTCTGAACGGGTGCCTTCAGGAAAAAAATAGACAGAACTGCCTTGAGATATGGTTTTTTCACACTGTTTAAACATCCGTTCGACACTTCGACCATCACCTCTTTTTAATTTAATGTATTCATTTAACGACATATTCCAACCAATAAAAGGAAGCCTGAAGACTTCTTCTTTAGATACCCATTTGAAATGAAAAAAGATTGTAAAGACAACGAGAATATCTAATTGAGATTGATGGTTGGAGACGACAACATAAGTGGCATCTTTTTGAATTTTATGTTTATGCTCAACAAAAACTTTCCATGCAGGCATGATCCATATGTAAAGAGAAGCCCAAAAACAGGAAAATAAATGTAAAAAAACGAGTCGTTGATCAAATGGTTTGGTAACTAGCCAAATTGCCAAAGCAATAATGTAAAAAAATGCAGATGTAATACCAATAAAAATTAAATAAAAAATTGATACAATTCGATTCAGCATATCTCACCCATTCTTTAATTTTTATAGTTAGTGGATTCTTTGAGGTAACAACATATTACATATTATAGCCATTGAATGATCATCTTGCAACAATTTAGTGCTTTACTTTATGCTTTACATGCGTAATTCAAGATTGTCGGT
Source organism: Deltaproteobacteria bacterium YD0425bin50 (assembly GCA_002753105.1). Classification (GTDB taxonomy): domain Bacteria; phylum Desulfobacterota; class Desulfobacteria; order Desulfobacterales; family YD0425bin50; genus YD0425bin50. The sequence continues at coordinate 19,124 of PDZT01000014.1, forward strand.
TTGTAAAAAATGGGTGTTGTAAAATTTCAAATATGGGTTAAATTGTTTTTGCATGGTAATTTAGTTTTATGATAGAGACATATTGTGTAGTAAATGAGGTTTAATCAACACCCTAATTTTTTTATTTAAAAAGGAGAACGGCGAATCTTGAAAGCAAAGGGAAAGAAATTCATTGCAGAAAATCGCAAGGCCAGACACAATTATACGATTGAAGCTGAATATGAGGCAGGTATTATTCTCTATGGAACGGAAGTAAAAGCCCTTCGAAACGGTCAAGCAAACCTCAAAGACGCCTATGCAAAAATAAAAAATCAAGAGGTTTTTTTAAAACAAATGCATATTGGACCTTATAAGCATGCTGGAAATACGAATCATGACTCTCTGCGTGAGCGCAAGCTGCTCTTACATAAAAGAGAAATTGAACGTCTTGGCGTAAAACTGAATGAAAGAGGGCTTTCGTTAATTCCATTAACACTCTATTTTAAAGATGGAAAAATTAAAGTATCCCTAGCGCTTGCACGAGGCAAACAACTTCATGATAAGCGAGATGCCATTAAAGCTAAAGATGCTGAAAGAGAAATTGCAAGAACTAAAAAAAAATACCGTACATAACATTCTTTTCTTTCCATCGTTCAAAAATAGAATTGCTGCCAAGAGCACTTCCTGAAAAACATTTTTTTAATGTCTATTGGATCAAAACATTGTTATGGCGAATTCAACTCAGTTATCTATGTTTTTTCAAACGCATAAAACAGCCATGATGGTCTTAGTCATTGCGTTATTGTTACTGGAGCTTGAAATTTTTACGGTTTCTGCGATGAAGTCTGGACGCCAGTCAACATTAAACGTTTTAAATGCTGAAGGTGTAGTCATTTATCAAACTGATGGAGATCATCTTAGTGATTTTAATAAATATTATTTTGAAAGTACATTTGGTCCTTTAGAAAAGTATCAGCTCAAACTTGAAACAAACCATGTGCCATTTCCATTTAGAGCATGGTTTGCCGCTGCTATTGGAATACCCATTGGTCTTTTTCTGTTATTTGCATTTTTAATCAAAGGATTTGCCGCTCTTTTTTATCATTCTCAACAACAGACAAATACTCTTGCACAGGAATCGAATGGAATTCCTATTGATCAATGGCTCAAGCGTATTCAGCAATTAAATATTTTTTTTATTGGTTTTGTGGTTCTTGTTGGCGTCATTAGCGTCTGGGTTGTACCAGAATTGATTACCTATCTCGCCGCTATGGGTATGCATACGTTAATCACATATAAATGGTTTTTTTTAGGGATATTAATCGGTACAACTGCGATTATGATGTGGTTTATATACTTAAGATATTTATTAGCCCAAAAAGCAATTGATGCAAAAATTGAAATTCAAAAATTTCAATTACAACTTCAATATCATGTCAAAGAAAAACAGGAATTACTGCCGCATACAACAACAATCCATGATACAAACCTGAATGCTACTATATGGCATGATACAAAACAGGTATAGTCAAATCCACGCAAAGAAGAGGAGAGAATTCAATGCAAGTCGTTGTCACCCATAAAAGTACAGATTTTGATGCTATAGCTTCAATGATTGCTGCTTCACTAATTTATCCGGGTGTCAAATGTGTGTTGCCAAAAATTCTCAATCCAAATGTAAAAGCATTTTTATCAATTCATAAAGATATTTTTTCTTTTTATCCCTTAGACACGAATGAGTACCAATCCATAGAACGCTTGATTGTTGTGGATACGAATAGCTGGATGCGGATTGACGAAATGGGGAATATTCGCAAAAATGATATAGAAGTCATTCTTTGGGATCATCATGAACCTGCCGATATTCAACCGAATTGGAAATGTCAACAGGATATGGGCGCCAATATTACCCTGCTCATGCGAGAAATCATTTCAAGAGATATTCAGGTTTCTCCAATTTTCGCGACCCTATTTCTTCTTGGATTATATGAAGATACTGGAAATTTAACTTTTCCAAGCGTTAAAGCTGATGATGCATACACAGCAGGATATTTATTAGATCAAAAGGCTGATCTTCAAATTCTCAGTACTTTTTTACGTCCAATGTACGGTGAACTCCAAAAAAATATTCTTTTTGAAATGTTAAAAACAACACGAAGACAAAAAATTAAGGGCTTTAGCATTGATATTAATAAACAGGAAATTAAAGGACATATCAATGGGTTAGCACTGGTTGTAAGTATGTATCGTGAAATTTTGAACCTTGATGCAGCGTTTGGAATCTTTATTGATAAAGAAAGAGACAGATGTATTGTCATTGCAAGAAGCAATCATGAAGATTTAAACATGGGCAATCTTATGCGGAGTATGAGAGGAGGCGGTCATCCGGGAGCAGGTTCTGCGATGCTGAAGTCTATCAGTGCGGATGCTGTCGAAGAAATGATTATTGAACTGATTAAAGGGAATCAACAATCCTCCATTCAAGTCACAGATATTATGTCTTATCCAGTTCATACAGTATCACCTGATATGTCTATGGAAAAGTTGTTAAATTTTCTAAAAGAAAAAAAATGTACGGGTGTTCCCGTAATTCAAGATGGTAAAATTGTGGGGGTTATTTCAAAACGCGATTTTAACAAAGTCCGTAAATCTTCACAAATGAAGTCCCCGGTCAAGGCTTTTATGAATACTCAACCCATAACCATAGCATCAGACCGAAGTCCAATGGAAGCTGCAAAAATGATGATCAAATATGATATTGGTCGATTACCTGTTATTGAAAACGATCAAATGGTAGGTATTGTTTCACGAACTGATGCCATGCTGTATTTTTATGATTTGCTTCCAGATTAACTGATTAATATTTAAGGTTAACTTAAAAATGAGCCAAAAAGAAATACATTTTTCACCCGAGGATGAAAAATTATTCAGTAAAATTGGGAAAATCTGTAATTTTGCTGATGGGGATATTATTTTTAACCAAGGTGATATGGGTAGAAGCATGTTTTATATTAAAGAGGGAATCGTTTGCCTGATTTTTGATGGCTGGAGAAGTGAAAAGGAATTAGAAGCTGGCAATATTTTCGGTGAATTAGCGTTTATTATGGGAAGTCATTGTCGGACAGGAACTGCCATGGCTGTCGGGGATACTTGTTTGATTGAATTATCGCAGGAAACCGTTGAAGAACTCATTGAGGTTAACCCCCGCTGGCTGATTTCTGTATTTCGAAGAACATGCGCTTATCTATTGGAATCTGAACAAAATTTGGTCATTGATTTAAAAGAAAATAATCAAAAACTTAAGCTAACCGTTGATTACCTTGTGCGTACCAAAAATGAATTGAACCAAAAGGAAATTTTAGCAAATACAGATGGATTAACACGCCTTTATAATCGGCGTTTATGGGATCAACAACTGGATAAATGTATAGAACTCGCAAAAAATGAAAGCTCACCCTTATGTCTTGTGATGTTTGATCTTGATGGATTTAAACCGATTAATGATAAACTTGGCCATGCAGTTGGAGATGACGCATTGAGAAGTGTAGCAAAAATACTGATGGAATGTGTTTCACAAACTGATATCCCGTGCCGTTTAGGTGGTGATGAATTTGGCGTCATCATGCCGGGAGTAAAAGCGGATGAGTCTCAGTTAGTCTGTGAACAATTACTTCATAAAATTGCTGCAATACCCACACAGGATTTAGATGGTAATCTTCGCTTAACAGCTAGTATAGGTGGAACCTCCATGCAACCAGAAGATACTCCCGAATCAATTATGCAGCGAATTGATAAAAATGTTTATATGGCAAAAAATACGGGAAAAAATCGTGTAATATGGGGATAGTCAGATGTAAAATGAAACCGTGATGTTTTTAGAAAACGCTTTGGATGGATTAAAATTCAAAGAAGCCAATCAGCACTTGCAAACGATTGCGAGTGGTGTATCGATTTTATTGGAGTAAATTTCATGACTGAAGAATTGGAATTGGAAAAACAGAAAATTTTAATTGTGGATGATATGCCGCTGAATATTCAAGTCCTAAATCAAGTACTTGAACATGACTATCAAACTTTTTTTGCAACTTCTGGAAAAGATGCATTAGATCTGGCGCTGACTGTGCTTCCTGATCTAATGCTCCTAGATATAAAAATGCCAGATATGGATGGCTATGAATTATGTCGTCAAATCAAAAACGCCCCGGTACTTAAACATATCCCCGTCATTTTTATAACATCATTGAATCAGGAAGAAGATGAAACCATTGGTTTGGAATTAGGCGCAGTGGATTATATCTCTAAACCCTTTAGTTCAGCTATTGTGAAATTAAGAGTTCGGAATCATTTAGAATTGAAAAGACAACGGGATATTCTTTCCAAGTTATCTTCATTGGATGGATTGACGGGCATAGCTAACCGACGGATATTTGATGAGTATTATCAATGGGAATGGAAGCGATGTACCCGAACTCAGACATTTTTGTCCTTAATCTTATTAGACATCGATTATTTTAAAGCATTTAATGACCATTATGGCCATCTTCATGGAGATAATTGCCTGAAAAAAGTTGCGCAAACGCTTGCTAATGCGGTTAAACGTTCAAATGATTTAGTTGCTCGGTATGGTGGTGAAGAATTTGTCTGTTTATTACCAGAAACGAATTTTGAAGGTCTTGTATCCGTTGCAGAACACATGAGAAAAAGAATAGAATCACTTCAAATCCCCCATGCAAATTCTTGCACAGCACCTTATGTTACCATAAGCATTGGTGGCGGAACCATTAAACATTTTTCTGAAAATACCCCTGAAAGTTTTTTAGGTTTTGTGGACAGGCTGTTATATCAAGTTAAAAATCAAGGACGTAATAACATAAAATGTGCGGCTATTTAGCAGCTCCCAATGCCATCTGAATAATGAATTCTTCTAAAATGGACTGATGTAAGCCGATCTGAGTGGATTTGAGTTTCACATCAACGTGTTGCAATTCCAAATAAGCATGGATAAGTTCCTGTTGAGTAAACCGTTCAGAGCGAAGCATCAATTGGTATATGGGATACCATGATTTGCGGTTAAAACCAATCAAACAATCGCCAAGCATTTTTTGAGATAATTTTTTTTTGATAAATGATCCTGTTTTATTCATTTGCAAGACGCAATGAGAAGCATCAACATGTTCTAATACGGATTGATCATAGGTTTGGATTGCGGGGACCACTTGCTGTTCAAAATCAGGATAACTCATTCCTTTATACCATGCTTTTCCTAAAGGGCTGTTCATAAAATCTTTAATTAATAACAACTTACGAAGCTGATTGGCAATTGCAGAAACGATTTGTAATGGATAAAAACCGTTCGAGAGCAAAGAAGATAAATAAAATAACGATAGCTCAACCTGCCGATCACCAATGGCTCCAGTAAGCTCAAACAGCGGGTCTTTTTTAGTGCGTTGAAGTAATTGGATGATATCCTGTTTTGTAATAGACTGTCGATCTCCGATATAAGAAATGAGTTTTTCAATATTGGATTCAAAAATTCTCAGATTAAATCCTGTTATTTCACAAAGAGCCTGATATGCATCTGGATTGATTTGCTTATGATTGGTTTTCAGGAGTTGCTGTATCCGTTCTTTCAGAACAATTTCCTGTGCATTTCGGTCTGCCTTGCTATCCCCCTTGGGTACCTGACAATCAATAATGACACCCTTTGTATTGATTGCTTTATACAAATTTTTTTGTTTTTGAGCTGTATCTGCGGTCATCATAAGAATATGTTTTGGAGCGAATCCGTGTATAAATGCGTTTGAGAGCCATTCTGCGTCATCCTGTTTCGCTGCAACAAGTGCAGGGTGTTCTTTAAGATAATCGATCAGTTCCTCGAGCGTTTCTTTTGTAATCGTATCCATTACTACTTCTGGCAACTGAATTTGTTCGATATGAATGTCCTCTAAATTTATAGTGTTTTGGCATAACCATGCCCCAAAATATTTTGCAGCATTTTTGATTTCTTTATTTTCAACGGCTTTGGTTATTTTTTCAAAAACATCGGTATCATCTGCGCGGGATTCCAACACACGAGCCTGATGTAAGACAATAACCTGAAATCCATCCAAAAAAGAATATGTATTGAGCTGTTCAATAATATCACGAATATTTGCTGTATCGCCGTCAAGTTGTTGAACATTCCATCGTTGCTCATTTTCTGTCAGCAATATGTCTATAATTTTTTGTATTGCCTGCTTACATAGAAATTCATCTCCCCAGATCAGATAGATGGGATAGGTAATGGAGGTTACATTCTGATTTTGGTTGGCTTTTTCAAGCACTTGTGTCCATTCTTTGTATCGAAATTCAGTCATGGCTTAGAAAGTGAAATTGTTTTTGGATGTTGGTGTTTGTATGTAACCCATAAAAGCGCACAGAGTGATATAAATGATAAAAGCAATGAAATGATTTGGGAAATAGAAAAAATGTGAAAATATATATCTCCTCTATCATCTCCACGTAAAAACTCAATTGCAAATCGGATTATTCCATATAAGAGCATATAGATTAAAAAAATTTCTCCATGAAAGCGTTTATAACGACGCCAAAAGATTAAAAAGCCAAATAAACAGGCATTTGCAAACACAGAGTAGAGTTGGGTAGGATGCAATTCTACTCCTAAAGGTGCGAGAGATTGTGGATGTGAGAAGGTTATTGCCCAAGGGAGATCACATGTTTTTCCATAGCAGCATCCTGCAAAAAAACATCCAATTCTGCCAAATGCATGTCCAATGGCTAATCCCGGTGCGACGATGTCAGCAATTTGGCCGATCGGTAACTGATATATACGACAATACAAAATCGCAGTGATGAGTGCCGTGATAAATCCACCATAAAAAACCAAACCGCCATTCCATATTTTAACTATTTCTCCAACATTGTTAAGGAAAAAATGGAAATTAATGATGACATACATTAGTCGTGCACCTAAAATGGCTGCAATCAGAATAAAAAAAGCAAGATCAACGATTTGATCCGTATTGATACCCATTGTCCCCGCTTGTTTTTTTACAACGCTTATACCGACAATAAAACCAAGTGCTACAAAAAAACCATAAGTATAAATATGAATAAAACCGAGTTGTAATAAAATTGGATGCATGTGAGCTATTTCCTTTAGATCATCTAAGGTCGCCTTTATTTAGGCACAATGTATTAAAAAATTTTTAAAATATCATAAGTCTAAGAATGTTGTACTTGTCAATAAAAAATAAAAAAATCAATAGATTCAATACGCCATCAAGTAAAAATCGAACTGTAAATCGTTTAAACTTGACAAAAACATTTTGGCTTAATAAAAGGGTGAAACTCAGAATAAAGTTAAGATTAGTTGAGTCGGATAATGCCTGTGCGGTTAGCAGATACGCTTTAAATAAAAGAACTTGTATAAAGCGTATGCGCTAACCGAAAAAAGATAACCGCACAGCGTAAATGAATAAATCATTATATCATCATTAGAAATGGAGGAAAGATTAACATGGGAAAATTAGTAGAACCTCATGGCGGTAAAGGCTTAACCTGTTGTTTATTAGAAGGTGCAGAATTAGAATCAGAAAAGAAAAAAGCAGCAAGTTTAAAACAGATTCAAATTTCTCCCCGAGAGGAAGGCGATCTGATTATGATGGGAATTGGTGGATTTAGCCCATTAACAGGATTTATGGGACGAGATGACTGGAAAGGCGTTTGTGACAATTTCTTACTCTCTGACGGCACATTTTGGCCCATTCCAGTAACTTTGTCTGCAGACAAATCAGACGCTGACAGCATCAGTCTTGGTCAGGAAATCGCTTTAATATCTTCACAAAGTGGCGAATTGATCGCAACAATGAAAGTTACTGAAAAATATGCGATGACTGAAAAAGATAAAATGTATGAATGCGAAAAAACCTTTATGGGTGAAGGTACCAAAACCGCTGAAGATTTTTGGAAAATTGCCAAAGATGATCATCCGGGTGTTCAAATGGTCATGAAACAAAAAGATGTAAACTTGGCCGGTCCTGTAAAAGTTTTAAGTGAAGCCGAATATCCTACAAAATACAAAGGGGTTTATTTGCGACCTGCAGAAACCCGTAAAATATTTGAAGAAAGAGGCTGGGCAACTGTTGCAGCACTTCAATTAAGAAACCCAATGCATCGATCTCATGAATATTTGGCAAAAATTGCAGCCGAAGTTTGTGATGGTGTGTTTATTCACTCACTCGTTGGAAATTTAAAACCCGGTGATATTCCTGCTGAAGTTCGCGTTCGATGTATTGACGTGTTGGTCAAAAAATATTTTGTACCTGAACATATACTTCAAGGCGGTTATCCTTTAGATATGCGTTATGCTGGACCAAGAGAAGCCTTATTACATGCAACATTCCGTCAGAATTATGGTGCCAATCGTATGATTATTGGTCGAGATCATGCTGGTGTTGGTGATTTCTATGGTATGTTTGAAGCACAAACCATATTTGAAAAAATTCCAAGACCAACAGCACCCGGAAAAGCACTTTTATGTGAACCCCTTAAAATTGACTGGACATTCTACTGCATGAAATGCGATGGAATGGCTTCATTAAGAACATGCCCGCATGGTAAAGCAGATCGCGTTATTTTATCTGGAACCATGTTAAGAAAAGGCCTTTCAGAAGGTGCACCCATTGCTGATCATTTTGGCCGTGAAGAAGTTCTTGACATTCTCAGAGAATATTATGGCGGATTAACAGAAAAAGTGCAGATTAAAACTCATGCAGCCGCAACAGGCGCCATGAAATAATTATTACAGCAGTTGAAATAAAAAAAGGGAGAAAAAATTTTTTTTTCTCCCTTTTTGTTTTTTTTGGGTTAATTCAAACTTTGTGTAGCTTCACAAAAAGCAAAGCCAAAACGTAATTCGTTATATTTTAGCTACATTTTTTGCTGAAGGCCCACGATCACTATCTTCTACATCAAATGTAACTTTATCTCCTTGAGCTAAGGTCCTAAAACCCGACATCACAATAGCAGAATGATGAACAAAGACATCCCCGCCGTCTTCTTTTTGAATAAAACCAAACCCTTTTTTGTCACTAAACCATTTTACAATACCATTTGCCAAAGTACTTTCCTCCTCAAAACTTCTTGTTACTCCTGACGTGGTGCGCGATAAAGAAATTTTTTTTTGAAAAAATATTTTTTAAAAAAAGATCAATATCACACAACTTCCAATACAATAGCATGTATTATATACTTAAATTTCATTTTATTCAAGATAAATTATTATTGATGGTATCGTAAAAAGTCAAAATGAGGTATAAGTGAACTGTAATTATCATAAATCTTTAGAAATGGATCATTTTGCCTTTTTTGCAAGTTGCGAGAACGGATATCTGCTCATTCTCATGTAGTAAAGCCTCAAGGGGGTTTTTATCAAGTACCACAAAATCAGCTTCTTTACCGGGTTCAAGAGTCCCAAGGATTTTATCCATGCGCATTACTCTTGCAGCGTTTGATGTGTACATGGCAAGCGCCTCGTAGGCGCTGATCCGTTGAAGAGGATTAAAATGATGTACTGCTGCTGACATTGCTTTCAATGGGTTAGGTATCGATACCGGTGCGTCTGAACTTCCGGAAACAGTGATTCCAGCATCAAGCATTTTTTTCAAAGGAAGAAGTTGCTCCCTCACCCGTGTTTCACCTAATATATCGTTATATACCCAAAGCGGGTCAATTTCTCCGCTTAAGACTGCCGGTTGTGTGCTTATCATCAGATGACACTGAGCAATACGCTGAATGAGATCATCGTTTAAAAAAATACCATGTTCTATTCTATGCCGCTGAGGATTCTCTTTGGGGATGTTTCTTTCAAAAGCCTTGACCACTTCGTCTATGGCGCGGTCTCCAATAGCATGGATTGCGATCTGAATATTTTTCTTTTCCGCATATTGTATCATAGGATCAAGTTCTCGGGGATCATAAAATAACATCCCGCGATTCCCTTCAAAAGGGGTATCAACCAAGTATGGATCAATTAATGCCATGTCAAAACCTGCGGGAGAGCCGTCAATAGCACAGTCAAAACAACCTCCCCATGTTTTAAGACCTGATCGTCTGATCGCTGATATTTTTCGCGTCTGGAAATAGGGGACAATGCGGAGATCAGACCATTGAGAAAAAATTCTTACCGCTTTGAGGTCTATGTTCAGTGGAAGGCCTTCACCTTGTAAAGCTGTTACTGTAGTTACCCCATTTTTTATGAAATTTTTTTCAGCTATGTTTAAGCCTTTCAAAAAATCATAAACAGAAACCATTTTGCTTACTTTTTTATAGACTTCATAAAAGGACTCAAATGCATAAAGTCCTTTTTCCGGATAAAACCCTTTTGTGTTTTTTATTGGACATGCTTTGATCATGGCAGTGTTTGCTAACGCACTATGGCCATCGTAGAGGGCTATCAGTATTGGCTTGTCTCCTGAAATGCTGTCAAGTTCAGCCCTTGTAAGAAGCCGCTGTTCTTTCACCCTGTGAGGTGAATATCCAAAAAGAAGATAATTCCGGGAATCGTTGTCGTTTACGTATTTTTTCAAATTGGCGATCGTTTCGTCAGTTGTCGTAGCCCGCATAAGAGGTAAGCTATTAGCGCAATATCCATAACCAGCATAGTGAACATGGGTATCAAAAAAAGCTGGGGTAATGGTTGCATTTCCATAATCTTCAGCAGGCAAAGAAGAGAATTCAGCAGGAAGTTTTTCGCCTATATACTTGATTTTTTTGTGATCAATGACCATGTATGAACCAATTTTTTCGGGGTTGGCCATGGAAATAATACGTTTTGCTTTGATTATTCTCACCATACTTACTCCTACCGAATCATTTTTTTATTTTACGAATTTCACGAATATCATCATCAGTAATGAACTTGAAGTTTTCGTTTAGTTGAAAAATTGTATTACGGAGGTCTTCATTCGGCGCATAGATTGAAACATGGCCATTCGCTTCTACGATGTTGATCATGATATCACAAATGTTTTTCAAGGGAGTAAGCGTATCCGGGCCAATATCACTCACATCCAAAATAACAGTTAAGTCAATTTCTAACATCAGTTTTTCCATGTCAACTGTAAATTTTGTGAGATGCTTCGATTTGAATGAGTTTCGTATCTGAATACAAAAAAAGCTTTGTATTCTTTCAATTAGAAACGGTTCGGTATCCGTATTTTCACTATCTGATGTTTTATTTTTATTTACTCCAAGAACCTTATCGAACACTTCAACTATTTTTTCAGGAGTAACAGGTTTAATCAGATAATGCTTGGCCCCGTTTTGCACAGCCTCAAAAACCATTGACTTTTCTCCATGGGAAGTCGTCATAATGATCGTTGCTTCTGGAAATTTTTTTATAATTTTTTTTACTGCCGTGATACCATCCATAACTGGCATAGTAATATCCATCGTAACAATGTCTGGTCGATATTTTTCATAGGCAACAAAAGCCGCTAATCCATTTTCAGCTTCAGCTACAACTTCATAACCGGATTGCTCAATCATTTTTTTTAATTTCATTCTCATAGGCCTTGAATCATCGACAATTAATACGCCTATCATTTTTTTCATCCTCCATGGTGCCTACAATTATATCTTTGGTATCCGCAATAATATGTAAGTTATTTTTCAGATAGTTGACCGCTTGTTTATGTACTGAATTGAAAATTTCATTTAAGGGTACGGTAATGAGTTGATCTGCTTGTTTTAAAGGCACACGGAAATAAAAAGACGTTCCTTTGTTTATAGCGGTTTCTATTGAAACGGTTCCATTAATTTTTTGTAATGAGTGTTTCACTGCTGAAAGTCCAATCCCGCGTCCAGAAATTTCTGTCACAGATGATCTGCTTGATAACTCCTCAATGAATATCAAGTCAATAATCTCGTTATCCGGGATTGTTTTTACGGTATCTTTTGAATAGATAGAGAGTTGAACTGCTCTTTCCCGAAGTTTATTTACATCAATTCCACGTCCATCATCGGAAATAAGAATGGTCAGTTCATTCTCTATGCAATCAGTACGACAGGTTATATGACCGATTTCATCCTTATCATGTTCCATCCGTTCTTCCTCAGTCTCAATTCCATGATCTATACAGTTTCTGAAAACATGTATTAATGAATCAATAAAATCACCTAAAAAATCTGGATCAACCAATACATCTTCACCTTCAATGTCAAATTGGCAAATTTTTTTTTCATTCCTTTCAGCTAATTGATCAATATAATCCAGATACTTTTTCAACATCGTTTTAACCGACTCATATCTCAGTCTCTGGATTTTTGACAGTAGAGCCGTATTTTGTTCCGGGCACAGATAATTTCGCAATTCCTCTTCAATTTCTTTTAATTTCGACTCATCGACTTTTACAACTCGTTTATAATTGAATGCATCTTGTCCAAAAAATGAAATGAGCGTAGATATATCATTTTCAATTGATTCTATAAGATTGGTTTGAGTCAATACACCTTTTAATTGACCAATGACGTCTGGATGGCTCTCTTGGCGAAGTTTGCTAATTGCGGTTTCAAGATCATGTAGCCTGTTTACAATCGAGGCCATTTCAAATTGGCTGAATAATCCTTTAAATGTATGCACTTTTCTAAAAATTTCAAAAACTCTGTCGTCAATAGGTTTATTGTGCTCCAAAATTTCAAACAATTCAATTCCGCAAAACGTTTTGAATTTATTGATTAATCTAAGCAGATCATTAAATTCAGTTAAGGCTTTAGCAACCATTCGCAGGATTTTTCTTTCCTGTTCCATTTGGTTTTCCAACCGCCGTTTATCACTAATATCGGTCAGCACTACCATCATTTTATGATTTTCATGGCTTACAACGTCCTGAATGATTTTGTATTGAATTTGAATACATTTCTGTTTGATCAGACATTCTGCTGGCAAAAGACTTAATAATACTTCTCTTTTTAAATCTTCTGAGGAAAAAATTTCTATAATTGTCTTTGCAATAAAGTTTTGTTGTTCGGGATCGTTTCCGTCAATCAATTTTGGAAACCATGCGCCTTTGATATCAGCGTCAAAAATATGGAGACATTCCTGACTATAGTCATTGTCAACAATCATATCCAATTTGAATGAAAGAAATCCTTGACCTGCATTATCCATAAGATTTCTGATTTTTGCTGAAGTTATTTGAACTTCTTTAAGCGTTTGGCTCAGTTGAAGATGATTTTTTACTCTAGCCTTTACAATCGGAGGACTAATCGGTTTAACAATGTAATCAATAGCTCCGACTTCCAGCCCTTTTGCTTCGTCTCCAACTTCACTCATCGCTGTAATAAAAATAATTGGAATGTCTTTTAATTTTTCATTCGCTTTAATTTGTTGACATACTTCATATCCATTCATTCCGGGCATCATAATATCTAATAAAATTAAATCAGGTTGATTTTTTTCTAATATTTTCAATGCCTTTTCACCACTACGAGCCGCAGATAATATATAATCAGATTTCAAATGCTCCATGAGCACATCAATGTTTTCAGCAGCATCATCAACAATTAATATTTTTTTCTTCATTCACTAGCCTTCTCCATTTTGAAATTCCTATTTTGAGTTCAATTGGCGATTGAGATATTTTTTTGTTGACCATCGTTCAAAAAAATTCAAATGACCAGCATCGTAGGCTCTATCTACAACTTCATCGTAAATACGAAGGCGCTGATTCTTGTTTTCCAAAGCTCGTTTTAAACAATCTACATGATGGGAGCAGAAATGAATACATTTTTCTGGAACAACTCGTAATCCTTCCTCGCCAAGAGGGAAAACCTCGTCTAATTGCGCAAAGCATTTTGGCAAGTCAGTGCAGGGTTGATTATTTTCAGCTAAATACTCGGTCATGGTTTTTTTAGAAATAAATAGCCAGCAAGGCCAACAAGAACTAACGCAAATATTTTTTTAAAATTCGCTGTGGATACATGTTCAACAAGACGTGCACCAATTTGTGCTCCAACAATCCCGCCAATTCCAATAAGAATTCCAGTACGATAATCTACATTAGCTAATTTGTTATGTGCAAAAAGAGCAGATATTGAAATAACAAAAATTGCCAAAAAAGACGTTCCCACAGCTTTTTGAGCTGTATATCCTAAAAATAAAAGAAATGGTACAATCAGGAATCCTCCACCGAGACCTGTAAATGAAGCGCAAATCCCCACAAGAATTCCTAACGGCAGCAATGCAAGCATTTTTAAATCCATTGTTGATTCATGCCTTGATATCCGCTATTCAGCATCACTCAATCCATGTCACTTGAGCTGGCTTACGTGAAACCGTATTGGTATATTTATATTCTGGATATCCAAGAACTAAACTGGCATAAACCCGATGTTTTTTAGGAATACGCAACCACCCCCGCATTGTTTTATCGTATTTTAATGTAAGCGTTAAAAATCCTATCAAGCAAGAGCCTAATCCTAATGTATGGGCATAATTGATTAGTGTTGTAGCAGCAATATTACAATTATCACAGCCGAAATTTGCTGATCCGGGAACATGAAGAAGAAGTAATACAGGCGCATTATGCAGAATAAAATCCCTGCCTAATTTAGTTTCCCGTTGATAATAATCCATAGAGTCTAAATAACGGGTTAATGAACGTAATCCTGCAAAATTTTCAAGTTTTTTTAAGGCAGTTGAGATACCGCTATAGCTTAATGTAGTCGAAATCGTTGTTCCGAATGAAAAAA
>PDZT01000197.1 GCA_002753105.1 Deltaproteobacteria bacterium YD0425bin50
AGCATATTGGCATAGCATTTCAGGTTGTGGATGATATTTTGAATGTTACGGGAGACCCTGAAATCATGGGTAAAGCTGTGGGGTCTGATGAAAAATTATGTAAAGCCACCTACCCTTCTATTGTGGGTATTGAAAAATCGCACCATATTGCAAAACAACGGATTCAACAAGCCATAGACGCACTCGGTCAGTTTGATAATGATGCAGACCCATTACGGGAAATTGCATTGTATATTCTTCATCGAAACAAATAATAACGATAATTTAGATATTAAGGATTTTATTAAATGTCACAATTTTTGGATGATATTTATTCTCCTTTGGATGTAAAGCAATTATCCATAGATCAATTACCGATTCTTGCATGTGATATACGTCAGCGAATGGTTGAAGTGGTTTCAAAAAATGGCGGACATTTGGCCTCGAGTCTTGGAACAGTTGAATTGACCATCGCTCTGCACTATGTATTTAATACACCTGACGATAAAATTATTTGGGATGTTGGCCACCAGTCCTATGCTCATAAGCTTATTACAGGGCGCCGTAACGAGTTTCCCACACTCAGAAAACATAATGGCCTCAGTGGATTTACCAAAAAAAAAGAAAGCATCTATGATGCCTTTACTACTGGACACAGCAGTAACTCTATTTCTGTAGGGCTTGGAATGGCCTGCGCTAACCAACTGAAACAGGAAAAAAATAAGGTAATAGCAGTTATTGGTGATGGTTCTATGACTGGAGGACTCGCTTATGAGGGGCTTAACCAAGCTGGAGATGCAGACAAAGATATTATTGTCATTTTAAATGATAATGAAATGAGTATTTCTCCAAATGTTGGGGCATTATCCGCTTTTCTCAGCCGCGCAAAAAAAAAAAAAAAAATGCAGGGATTACGCAAAGAAGTCAAAGATTTTCTCAAGGCAATTCCAAAAATTGGGGATGATGTATATCATTTAGCTAAACGGGTTGAAGAATCTTTTAAAGGATTTATCACGCCGGGTATGCTTTTTGAGGCATTTAATTTTAAATATTTTGGCCCAATCAATGGTCATCGCTTTGACCGTTTAATTGATATATTAAAGAATATCCAACGATTTAATGAGCCTGTTCTGTTGCATGTAACCACGATTAAAGGAAAAGGCTATGAACCGGCTGAAAAAAATCCTGTTTATTTTCATGGAGTTGGATCATTTGAAATCACAACCGGATGTAAACGATGTGAAGAAAATCTTCTGACAACATATACAGAAGTATTTGGCAATACCATGATTTTGCTTGCACAACACAACCCAAAAATTGTTGCTGTTACCGCAGCCATGCCAGAAGGAACTGGACTATCTGGATTTAGCTCCTGTTTTCCCGATCGTTTTTTTGATGTAGGTATTGCCGAAGGACATGGTGTTTCCTTTGCCGCAGGCTTGGCATCCGAAGGATTTAAACCTGTTGTAGCCATATATTCAACATTTCTACAGCGCGCATATGATCAAATTTTACATGATGTATGTCTGGATGCTTTACCTGTTGTGTTTGCCATTGATAGAGGCGGTATTGTTGGAGAAGATGGGCCGACACATCACGGAGTTTTTGATTTTGCTTATCTACGAAGTATTCCTAATATGGTGGTTATGGCTCCAAAAGATGAAAACGAATTACGCAGGATGATGGTTACAGCCATTGAACATAATGGCCCAATTGCATTTCGATATCCACGCGCGAAAGGTACTGGATGTAAACTGGATGTTGAGCCCCCTACCCTACCCTTACCTTTACCCATAGGTAAAGCAGAACGATTGACAAATGGAAATGATGTCCTGATTCTCGCTATAGGACGAACTGTGGCCGATGCGTTAGAGGCCAATAAACGACTTTCTCAACAAGGCATACTGGCTACGGTTGTGAACGCCCGTTTTGTGAAACCGTTGGATTCGGATATGATATGTTCTCTTGCAGTTCAAATTCCTAAGATTATTACCATAGAAGACCATGTGCGTCAGGGCGGATTTGGAAGTGCAGTTATAGAATGTTTGCAGGATAACGGAATTTACGACTATACACTGGTTCGATTGGGCATTCCTGATTTATTTGTAGAACATGGACCACAACATACACTTCTTGAAAAATACAAATTGGATGCAGAAGCGATTTGTCAGGCAGCCAAACGCTTGAAATTTGATATCTGAACAATATCATCTGTAGATGTTAAGGAAAAAACACCCCATGCAGAACTTGTACTGACTACCGATATGGCGATTCATCTGTTTGAGCTTCCCAAAGTTTAGAGAAGCTCATTATGAACATGAGAACTTATTAAAGTAATTGGAGGTAACATGACCGCAGTCAAGCAACCTTTAAGTGACACGCAATCCAATGCTTGGAATTACGACGAGACTGAGTATTCATCAAAACATGGTTCGCGAGTTTCCGAAGCAGAGTATTGGAAAAACTATTATGAAAAAGATATAGATGGTATTAGTTATGAATGGAATGATGGAATTTTGGAGGAAAAACCCGTGTCTGATTATGAAGGCTATTTAATAAATCTCTGGTTTCAAAAAATTTTAGACCTGTTTTTGAATACATATCCAATTGCTAAAATGGTTGGTCTTGACATAGGATTTCGTTTAGCCTTACCGCATAAAACCACGATTCGTAAGCCTGATATCGGCGTTCTATTAAACAGTAATCCTGTGGATATACATGGCCCAGATAAAAGTTATAAAGGCATATTTGATATATGTATTGAGGTATTGTCTGATTCAAAAAAAAGCTATTCAGATCACGATACCATTGAAAAGAAAAATGAATATAGTCTCATCAAGGTTAAGGAATATTATATCTTAGATAGCAAAGTAAAAAAAACCGCATTTTATCAGCTTAAATCGGGTATCTATCAACCCATTAAACCTATCCGTGGAATTATTAAATCGAATGTGATAAAAGGATTTCAATTTCGAATTGAAGACCTATATAAACAACCCAGTTTAGAAAAAATGTCAAATGATATGGTATATCATCAATTTATCTTGCCTTTTTATCAACAAGAAAAACTAAAATCCAAACAAGAAAGGCAACGTGCAGAATTAGCTGAATTAAAAGCTCAGGAAGAAAAACAACGCGCTGAACAAGAAAAACAACGCGCTGAATTGTCTGAACAAAAACTGAGGGACGTATTATCCAAACTTAAGCAATTAGGAATTTCAATACAGTAACATGATAGATACAGATTTTCAGATAAATAATTGCAAAGATGAACGATTGTAGGTGCACGATGCCAAAAGTACAGGCAACTACATTAAAAAAACAGAGACTCTTATTTGTTTTGGGAATAGGAATAATAGCCCTTTTTATTATTTTTATGACCAGCGGTACATCCTTTCCTCAAGATAAATCTCAGCTCTCTAAAGGCGTATTGCACCTAAATGACAGTGACTTAACGTTAGATGGCAACCTTAATTTGGATGGAGAGTGGGCTTTTTACTGGAACCAACTGCTCTCTTACCATGAACTGCAAACTAAAACGCCTGATCTGTTTGTTGAGATTCCCAATGTATGGAATGGATATCAGATCAATGGCCAACAGTGCGCCGGACAAGGATACGCCACCTATGCTCTGCATGTTCAAACCAAACTGCCGGCTGGGCTAATCGTTGGTTTGCAGTTAAATTCTTTTTCGAGTGCCTATCAACTTTATATAAACGAAAAATTAGTGGCATCTAATGGCCGTGTTGGGAAAAACAATTTTGAAGAAAGGCCTGAATACAGGCCACAGAGTGTTGTTTTCGCCATTCCTGATACTGCCCTTTCGCACAATTCATTTGATATAATACTCCATGTCTCCAATTTTAATCATGCAACAGGTGGCTTCTGGAAAACAATCTATATGGGTAACAGTGCAACAATATTGGCTGAACATGAACTGATTATAGCCCAAGCCTTCTTTATCTTAGGGATGTTCTTTTTTACGGGGATTTTTTTTATATTTTTATTCTTTTTGCGCCAAGAGCTAACTTACACAATCTATTTCGCCATTGTTTGTTTTTTAGGAGCCTTTGCCGTAGATATGTCGTGTCAGGCTATTGCCACAAACTTTATTTTTAAATTAAACTATTATTGGTTAAACTTTATCTGGTACGCTTCTACAACTTGGATTTGGTTTTTCTGGCTGCTATTTCTACATACATTGTATCACTCAAAATTTTCAAAACTGCTTTTAACTATTTATTTGTGCATTAGTATTTTCTCGCAGATTTTATACACGTTCACAAAACCTGTTTTTTACACAAGGTTTCTCTATATATGGTACGCAATAGAGATCGTAACTCTTATAGGCACTGCCGTTGTGGTATTGATTGGAATTAAAAAAAAGAATGACTGGGTAGGGCTTAACCTTATCTGTATTGTCATCCTGCTGACAATCTATCTCTATGATGTTTTATACTGGACAAATATAGTCAACCATAACTGGATCGAATTTTCAGCTTTGGCGGTTGCGGCCTTTATGATGATTCAAATCTTTATCCAAGCCTTGAGAGTGAAGCAGTTTTACGATGAAAAGATCGCTGCCGAACTCAGTTTCCTCCAATCTCAAATAAAACCTCATTTTTTATACAACACGCTCAACACGTTTGTTTCTATTTCACGTTATGACGTAGATAAAGCCAGAAACCTGATCATCGATTTTAGCGAGTACCTCAGACGCAGCTTTGATTTCAAATCCTTGGGGCAATTAGTACCCATTGAAAATGAAATTCTTTTAGCGCAATATTATACCCAAATCGAACAGATACGCTTTGAGGATCGGTGTAACGTTGTATTTGACATTGACCTTGATCTTAAAACGGATCGAACAATTAGGGTGCCGCTTCTGGTCCTGCAACCGCTTATTGAAAATGCTTTAATTCATGGTATATTGGTCAAGTCCGAAGGCGGTAGAGTTGACGTTTCCATCAAAAAAAATGCCAAAAATATTATTTTCAGTGTGCAAGACAATGGCGTTGGCATGGATAGTAAGTGTTTAGAGATGTTGCGATCTAAGGATTTATACAAAGAAAAAAAATTAAGTGTAGGTATTGCCAATATCGATAGCAGGCTCCACAAACTTTACGGTAAAGGCTTACAAATCCAAAGCACTCTCGGAGTCGGTACGCTCATAACATGGCAAGTAAGAGTATAGCGTTATGTCTATAAAAATAATACTCATTGATGATGAATACCACGCGCTAAGAGAATTAGCGTTTTTCATCAAAAGTTACCCTGAGCTTGAAATATCTGGCATGTTTATCAACCCGCTTGAAGCTCTCGACCAGATCACTGAATTAATGCCCGATGTTGTTTTTTTGGATATCAATATGCCCCAAATGCAGGGCATAGATTGTGCCTCCGCCATATTTGACAGGCACGCTGCAATCGATATTATTTTTGTTACAGCCTACAATGAATATGCAATCGAAGCCTTTGAACTCAACGCGCTAGATTATATTTTGAAACCGCTGTCTGAAGCGCGCTTTTCCAAAACAATAGCCAGAATAATCCTTAAACATCGCCAAAAAAAGACGATTCAAATTCAATGTACCAATTCTGATAAGCGTCTTAAAATCCAATGCCTAGGAAATTTCCAAATTCTCTGGGATAAGCAAGCATCTTTGCGTTGGCGGACTCAAAAAAACCGCGAACTATGTGCATTCCTATTTCATAACCGAGAAAAAGAAATATCAAAAGAGACGATCATTGATACACTCTTTACTGATATTGACCCTGAAGCTGCGTCAGCCCAACTTTACAGCGGTATTTATTACATTAGAAAAACGCTTGAGGCCTACGGCGTATGCAGAGAACAAATCTGCATCAGTGGTAAATATTGCGTTAACATGAAAGATGTGGATATCGACCGCGCAATTTTTGAACAGCCCCTCACCGGTTTGGAAACGTTAGCTGAACTTGAAAATAGAGCGAGACTATACAGGGGCGACTATTTTGAAGGCGAAGAGTGGCTATGGGTTTACGCTGATCGCCAAAAGTTATCAAAATTTTATTGTCAGCTTCTGCTTAAAATCGCTCACGAACACATCAAACGAAAAGCATATAACAATGCCGAAAATTGTTTACTCAAGGCCTTTGATAAAGAACCCTATGATGAAAATACCACTCTTTTAATCATGGAGTTGTATCTCACCACCAAACAGAGAAAAAAAGCTAAAAACCATTTTCTAACTTATGAAAAATTATTAAAGCAAGAACTGGATATTAAACCCGATAACCAGATAATCCGCATTTACAAGTCAATATAATAGCATTTCATCTGGACTGATCTGAGCTGAGCTGAGCTGATTTTCGTAGGACTGCCAAAATTCCCCCAAACACCTTAATTGTAATTTCTACTCCCATGAAAATCCTTGTCTTAAAAAAATGATCAACAAAAATGCTTGCCGCAAAAGGCATGTCCCAATCAATTGTTCAAATGAGTGCAGAATTGCTCTTCTGTTTCACAACGCAGAGCATACCCAAAAAGAGTTTCAATTTGCTCAATCGGTTGGGAAACTATTTTCTGTTTAATATCCTCTGAAACATAACCAAAACGATTTTTTAGCATTAAGATAAGACCTGTTGCTATGCCTTTTTCTATGCCTTTTTCTATGCCCTTTTCTATGCCCTTTTCTATGCCTTTTTCTATGCCTTCATCATAAAGCTGCCTTCCGGCAACCGTATCCAATATATCGAAATCTAACATGGCTTTTATCTCCTCTCTTTGCATTTGTCTAAAACGTGCCAAGATAAATAATCCAAGTACATCCACGGCTTGTTTTTGTTGATCTGGTGAAGAATAGAACTGATCTATCTTTTTCTTCCATTCTCGACCGTGGGAACTTAATACGTTGTTAGGCGTGTCTTTGGGAACCGTAAAAGGTGCTAATATGATCAGTCGTGAATCAATAGCAAGCAATTGCGATAGGGAATAATGGGTCAACACGATTTCAGGCATGTGTTGAATCAGCAACTGTCCGATTTCTTCTGAAAAAGCCCGTATCGGTAAGGCCGATTTCTGAAAGTCATCATCCGTATAGATGATCGCACCAATCACTTCGCCATTATATTCATCCTGAGCGCAGGCTATCAGAATCTTGGCCGCCAGATTGTAGCGAATAAATCGGTTATTGACTCCTTGAAATTCTAAAAAAACCCTACGTCCCTCTTTTTCAAAAATTGGGATCCCCTCCACATCTGGCTCAAGTCTTTTTTCTTTTAAAACAACTGCTCTGAATTGGTAGTTTTCAGCATCCAATGCATCAAGTCCCAAAAGTTTTAAAATAGCCGGACCGCTAATCTGCATCATTTTCAAAAACGCTTCGTCAGTTCCTCGTTTTTGGCTGACATAACGCTTTTTCTTTTCACAACGGGGCAAAACTTCTTTCAGGGCCGCAAAAAATTTTTCCGGAGTATGACATAAAAACGCTTTGTCGCGTAACAATCGCAATATATCAAGGTCCGCAATATCTTTGAGGCCTTGATCTTCGTTTGGGCCACTTAAAATAAATATTTCTATATATTGTATTCTATTTTTATATAGATACATTCTGAAGTATTAAATTTTCAAATTTATAAAGTAGTGGCCGAAACGAA
>PDZT01000198.1 GCA_002753105.1 Deltaproteobacteria bacterium YD0425bin50
ATAGCTATAGACTTTCAGATAAATAATTTCACGGCGTTATCGGTCGGAGATATACTAAAATGTATTATCTCCTCCCTCTATCCTTGTGAAATAAATTATCTGAAAGTCTATATATAACTCCCCCCTTGAACTTCGTGATCATTTAATAAAATTATCACAGCAAAAATGATTTGACATTTAATAAAAAATTGATATATTTCTTAAACAGAATATATGCGTATGGCTTCATGAAAAACAATGAAACCGTTTCAGATAAAAATCGTTTAAAAAAATGTTAAAGATGTTGTAATATATGGAATTTTATTTCTGTGAAATACAAAAAAAGCATTGGCGTGCTTAACGGATACGTCAAAAATATATTCATAATTTTACATATAACAATATATGCAATTAGAAAAATAGAATAAAAGGAATAAATATAATGGAAACACTCGAACATCGTTCTTGTAGAACTTATCCAGAGAATCAAAGGAAATTTATTGTTTTTTATCTGTTAGCTTATTTAGGACTTGGAGTTATTAGTATAGGAATATGGTGGTTTGTTTATATCCATCTATTATCTGTATCTCATTTTATAACGTATTCGTTACTTAAATTTACTAAAGCAACACACATCGGATCTGCTGTTGAATTCTTTTTTTATGACATTCCTAAAGTCTTCATGCTGCTTGTTTTGGTTGTATTTTGCGTTGGAGTTATTCGTAGTTTTTTTACTCCTGAGCGCACGAGGAAAATATTGGCAGGAAAGACTGAATTTTTTGGAAATATTATAGCCGCTCTTTTAGGGATTGTAACCCCTTTTTGTTCCTGTTCAGCAGTACCTTTATTTATTGGATTTGTAACCGCTGGCGTCCCTTTAGGCGTAACCTTTTCTTTTTTGATCTCTGCGCCTATGATTAATGAAATTGCATTGGGGCTTTTGTATGGATTGATGGGATGGAAAATCGCGGCGTTGTATTTAGGAACTGGGCTAAGTATCGCAATAATTGCAGGCTGGGTTATAGGACGATTCCGGATGGAAAATTATATTCAAGATTGGGTTAGAGAATTTCGAGCGAATGAGACTTCGGATGCAGAAGTGAAACTAACGTGGCTTGACCGTATTATTTATGGCAAAGACGCGGTTAAAGAGATTGTCGGAAGGGTTTGGATTTATATTATTTTGGGGATTGCAATAGGGGCTGGTATTCATGGATTCGTCCCAGAAGGTTTTATGGCTTCTATTATGGGGAGCGGGTCGTGGTGGGCTGTTCCTTTAGCTGTTATAATAGGAATCCCCATATATTCTAATGCCGCAGGTATTATTCCAGTAGTAGAAGCTCTGTTGGGAAAAGGGGCGGCATTAGGAACCGTGCTGGCGTTTATGATGTCGGTTATTGCGCTTTCTTTACCTGAAATGATTATTTTGCGTAATGTACTCAAAATAAGGCTTATTTTAACCTTTGTAGGAATTGTAGCGGGTGGAATTTTATTGGTAGGGTATTTGTTTAATATGATCATTTAACAATCAGAGAATTTTTTTATTCAAAACTTATTATAGTTTTTCAGAAAAGAATTTTGGCAAGGCAGCAGGGAGGAAGGTGTATACCTAATACATCGACCGATAACGCAGCAAAAAACTTTTCTGGAAAGCTATAGAAAGGAGCCGCATATGGAGATTAAAGTATTAGGTACGGGCTGTGCGAAGTGTAATCAGGTTGAAAAATTGCTTAAAGAGACAGTTGCCGAGATGAAAATTGCTGCCGATGTGGAAAAGGTAACCGATATGATGAAAATTGCTGGTTATGGTATTTTAGGAACACCTGCTATCGTAGTTGACGGTGAAGTTAAATGCGTGGGGAAAATTCCAACAAAAGATACTATCAAATCATGGCTTAATAAGTAAGCGATATTAATAAGGCACTGTATAAGGCTGTATAAGGGAGGGCTTATCATGTTACTTAAGGGTTTTCACAAAGAAATTTTTCGGGCAAAATGCAATCCCGGATTTGAATCCGTACATTGTTTTGCTCACCTTGATGAAGATGTAAGTGAGGTAATTCCATACCTCAATGCTGAGATGGGCGGATATCAATGCATCCAAGAACCGCCCTCTGTAACATTGAAAATTCATGGAAGGCTAATTACAATTCATGGTAAAAAAATAGCGGTTAATGCCTTGAAAGATGAGACTGAGGCCGACACGATTCTAAATTGGCTGAAAAATCAGATTAATGACACATGGAACCGCAGACATGAAATCAGGCCGAGTTTTGAATCTGCTGAAAAACCCAAAGTGATTGAAATTCTTAAACTGCTGCCTAAAACGAATTGCAGAGAATGCGGGCAGCCAACCTGCATGGTGTTTGCTGTACAGATTGCTGAAAAGGAGCAAAGGGAGTTGAAGCTTGTCCTTCGTTAACTGAAGGAAATAGTAAACAATTGTCAGAGTATCTTAGTCATTTTAAACTGGATTTTTGATTTTCATATATTCACTTTTCTTAAATAAAAAAATAAGGAGAAATCGATGACAGAATCAAACACAAAAAAACTATCCTTTTTAGATCGCTTTCTGACGTTATGGATTTTTTTAGCTATGCTTATCGGAGTCGGCAGCGGTTGGTTATATCCCGATATTCGCGGCATTATTAATTATTTTCAGGTTGATACTACCAATATCCCTATTGCTATTGGACTCATCCTGATGATGTATCCACCTTTGGCAAAGGTGAAATACGAAAAATTACATGAGGTGTTCCGCAATGTGAAAGTACTAGTGCTTTCTCTGGTACAGAATTGGATCATTGGCCCAATTCTGATGTTTTTATTAGCAATAACTTTTCTTTCCGGACATCATGAATATATGGTTGGTCTCATTCTCATCGGTCTTGCGCGTTGTATTGCTATGGTTATTGTATGGAATGATCTGGCAAATGGAGACAGTGAGTATTGCGCTGGACTTGTAGCATTCAACTCCATCTTTCAGGTACTTTTCTTTTCTTTATATGCGTATATTTTTATTACGCTTATCCCCGCATGGTTTGGTCTGAAGGGAGTAACCGTTAATATTTCCATAGGTCAAATTGCTGAAAGCGTTTTTATTTATTTAGGGATACCGTTTATCGGCGGCATGTTGTCCAGATGGGTCGGTTTGAAAATCAAAGGGCAGGAATGGTATGAAACAAAATTTATTCCAACGATTAGCCCTATAACGCTAATAGCCCTGTTATTTACTATTCTGGTTATGTTTTCGTTAAAAGGTGAATACATTATTCAACTCCCCTTCGATGTCTTACGTATTGCATTCCCCCTTTGTATCTATTTTGTTATTATGTTTTTTGCCTCATTTTATCTTTCTATGAAAGTAGGCGCCACTTATGAGCAATCTGCAACGTTAAGCTTTACAGCCGCTTCAAATAATTTTGAACTCGCAATTGCAGTAGCGGTTGCGGTGTTTGGAATTGATTCAGGGGAGGCATTTGCCGCTGTCATTGGACCTCTGGTAGAAGTCCCGGTTCTGATAACATTAGTAAATGTTGCGTTTTGGTTTAAACGAAAATATTTTTCTTATGGGTCTTAAGGTAATACAAAAACAGGATAACTCAAAACAGAAATAATTCGGAGGTAATATTCTAATATGAAAAAACATGTATGGCTTACAATGGTAGTTTGTTTAATTTTGGTTTTATCAGGATTAAAATCCTATGCAGATTCAATTCCTGAAGTTCCTGTCAAAAATATGGTAACAATGATTGATATCGGCGCTAAAAAATGTATTCCCTGTAAAATGATGGCGCCAATTCTGGAAGAAGTTGAAAAAGAATATAAAGGAAAAGCCGCAATTGTGTTTATTGATATCTGGCAGCCAGAAAATCGGAATTATGCAGACAGATTTGGAATACGTGGGATACCGACCCAAATCTTTTTTGATAAAGATGGGAAGGAGGTTGAAAGACATATCGGGTTTCTCGATAAAAAAAGTATTGTAGCGATGCTTGAAAAATTGGGGATAAAATAAAATGTTAGAACAATTTTTTCTAACCGTAAACGAATGGATGACTGGCGGTGTTATGATTGCGGCTGTGGGTTGTTTTCTGTGGGGCATGATCAGCGTGGTCTTTAGTCCATGTCATATGGCATCTATTCCGCTGATCGTAAGTTATGTGGCAGGTCAGAATCAAATACTTCAAGCCAAACAAGCGGCTAAATATGCAGTGGCATTTACGATCGGACTTTTTATAACAATTGCGCTTGTAGGAATTATCTGTTCTTTACTCGGCAGAATGCTTGGCGAAGTGGGGCCATATTGGACCATTTTGGTCGGAGCAATTCTGCTCTGGGTTGCGTTGGATATGTTAGGTGTAAGCGCCTGCTCTATGTCTGGAACTGCACTGCAACGCGTAAAATTAAAAGGCTTGCCCGGAGCGTTTGTATTAGGGCTTGCCTACGGGATTCTTTCCGGTTCCTGTACGTTTGGATTTATCGCACCGATTCTTGCCTTTATCACTATTCAGAAAAAAATCGTTCTTGGCATTGTTTACATTGTTCTGTTTGGTATTGGACATTGCATTCCCATTGCTGTAGCAGGTAGTTCAGCCGCATTTGTAAAACGTATTCTTGAAAATGGAAGATTTCAACAAGGCGGCTTGTGGTTCCGTAAACTTGCCGGGGTTGCTATTGGCTTGTTCGCTCTTTATTTTATCATCAGTCCTTTTGTAAGGGCATGAATTACAGGAGAAACACATTAATTGATAATTGATGAAAATTACAAATCCATGTTTGTAAAAGCTCAAAGGAATACCTGAATCATGACATCTGAAGATCATGAACATCTGTTTTCGAATCAAGAATCAGAATTATCTGATTCTTGCGCTTCATGTAATCATCATCATCATGACGAGATTACTGAACAAACAAGTGGTTATAGGCTTCTATTAACGCTCATATTAAACCTGATTATACCGTCTGTTCAAATAATCGGCGGATTATATGCAGGTAGTGTTGCTTTGATTTCCGATGCGGTTCATAATTTCAGTGATTTTACAGCTATACTCATTGCGTATTTTGCGTATATTATTGGTAAAAAAGGCGCATCGATTTATAATACATTCGGATATAGACGGTCAGAAGTATTGGCATCTCTGTTAAATGTGGTTATACTGACTGGAGCGTCAGCATTTATTATCTATGAGGCCGTTCATCGTTTCCAAAATCTTGTTCCGGTTTCTGGTAAGTTGGTTATATGGGTTGCCGGCATTGGAGTTATTGGGAATGGTTTTTCTGCATGGCTGCTTCACCGTGATTCAAAGCATAGTCTGAATATACGCGGTGCATTTCTTCATATGATAGGTGATTTTCTTACGTCTGTAGCTGTTCTAATTAATGGCGTAGTTATCCTATTTAAACCTTGGTATTGGCTTGATCCATTGCTTTCTTTTTTCATTGTCATTTTTATACTCAAAAATTGCTGGTCAGTCTCAAAAGAAGCAATACGGATTCTCATGAATGCCACACCCAAGCATATAGATATTGCAAAAATTAAAGCATTTCTGGAGCAATTTCCTGATATACATGGCGTTCATTATCTTCATGCATGGAATTCGAGTTCTGTGAGTGTTGCTTTTTCAGCTCATATTGTGATTACCGATCGGTTATTGAGCGAAACAGAACAACTTGCCCAAAAAATTCGGAAAGACCTGTTTCATCATTTCAGGATTGATCATATAGTACTGCAATTTGAAACCGAATCGTGTGGTAAAGGAACTCTCTTATGTGAAGTCTCCTGCGGAGGCGCGGAAGTCAATAGAAATATAAAGGAAAACTATTAAACTAATAGGAAAAACTAATGGAATTATTATTCGAACATAAAATAAGAACACTAGTGAAAGAACAATATGGCAAGGTTGCTCAAAATTCAGGCTGCGGAAGCAGTTGTTGCAGCGGCTCGTCCATAGTAACAACAATTGAAGAGTTAGGTAAAAGACTTGACTACACAGACGAGGAACTGTCTATGGGTAAAGATGAAGCGAATCTGGGACTCGGATGCGGAAATCCTTTATCGGTTGCTGAAATTCAACCGGGTGAAAATGTTCTTGATTTGGGTTGCGGCGCGGGATTCGATGCATTTATAGCTGCAAAAAAAATGGGTAGTGAAGGCAAAGTCATCGGTGTAGATATGACCCCTGAAATGATTGAAAAGGCAAAGACTAATGCGGATACATTGGCCGTATATAATGTTGAATTTCATCAAGCTGAGATTGAACACCTTCCGATTCCTGATTGCTGGGCAGATGTGGTTATTTCTAATTGTGTCATCAATCTTTCTCCATGCAAAGCATCCGTTTTCAAAGAAATTTTTAGGGTTCTCAAACCCGGAGGAAGAATCAGTATTTCAGATGTACTGCGATCTGGAGAAATTCCCGAGGAGTTGAAAAATAACCCAGCAGCATATACCGGTTGAGTGTCAGGCGCGATTTCGCCTGATGAGGTGAAACAGATTCTCGTTAGTCTAGGATTTCAAGATATTGCAATCACACCCAAAAAAAACAGCAATGAGATTATTCAAAGCTGGAATATTGGCACAGGAAGTGAAAACGTTGTATTTTCAGCATATATCAAAGCGGTTAAACCTCTAAATGATATTCTCTGAAAATGAATTTGGGAAGTGACATTTTAAAACACACCTTATAGCAATAAAAATATTGATAATTTTTTATCATTCATAAATACATAAAAATAATGAAAGAAATTTTGGATTTAAGTGATGAAATAGAAAATGCCATAAATGATGTAGAATCTGAAGAAGAAATTGCAGCCGAATATATAGAGCAATGTTTATCAGATGAATGCCTATCTGAGGAATATTCGATTATAAAAAGAATAGCAGACTATCTTTCTGATAAGCCGTGTTGTAGTAGAAAATGCTGTAGTACATGGGAAAAAAGTTTTTTGGATAAACATTCTGAAGACATGAAACAACTTTCAAAAAATGAAAAAAAAGTGATGTTACTTACTTGTTATCATCATCATCATCATAAATGGTCGGGGTATTCAGTACAGGATTTTCATTCAGGCGAAAAAATCACTTTCGCTAAGTACATATGCAAATATGCGCCTGATAAATTCCGTCTGTTAATGAAACATATTGGATATACAGACGACAAAAAATGCGCACTCTCTGTTTCAACCGAGTTAACTCCGATGATAATTGAATGTGATACCTATCCAAATCCAGAACAGATATGCAGCATTATCGGCCTTGATCTTCGTTTCGGCCATTTGATTAATAATAGCTCATCTCAAAAAAAGAAAAAAAATACAATTGCCAAATTTCATAGTTCATTATAATCAATTCTCCTAAAATTATTTGGGAGGTTGAACTGTGAAAAATGAAAAGGCTCAAAAGCCTTTAACCCGGCAGGAGATTGCCGATCTGATCACCGAATATGAACGGCGATTTGAGCTATGTCCAAGCCAGAGGCAGATAGCAAAGGAACTGGGTATCCCGCGTTCCACCTGCAGCACTGGCTTGAAAGGAAAGACTCAATCAATGCTGATCCTGAAGTGTTGAATTTTTTTGAGTCTTCAGCCGGTACTGCATTTCTACACCGGCTGGTGTTGGGTGCACACTTTGTCA
>PDZT01000015.1 GCA_002753105.1 Deltaproteobacteria bacterium YD0425bin50
GGGCGTATCTAAAGGTTGGGGGACTGAATAAAGTGAACAAAAATGGAACGTCATTCCGGGGAAAAATAGAAAACCGATTAGGTTTTCTATTTTTAACCCGGAATCCAGAGATGCTGCAAAATACATATATTCTGGATTCCGGATTAAAATTGAAAAATAGTCATTTTTCAATTTTCTCCGGAATGACGTGTTGGATTGTTGCTTCAAAGAGTTCTCCCCCCAACCTTTAAATACGCCCGTACAGATGTTCAGATAAATAATTGCACAGTATGAACGATTGTAGGGGCACGATGCATCGTGCCCCTACATCTAATTTAATCTAACTTGTGAAATTTAATATCTGAAAATCTATAGCAAGTTGGGTTATATAGCGAAACTTGTGCATGAATTAGCTGTTTTTCGTGACAAGTGGATGAATACCAACGACTCAGTACTATTAGTTGAGGCTATTTTCAGGGCTCGTTCCCATGCTTTGCGTGGGAACGCAGTGTGGACGCTTTGCGTCCTAATTTTTTGTTACCGACAAGGATAAATTACACACCATTGCTTTCTGTTGAAACATTTCGTTTTATCAGATTCATCATCGTAGGAGTTGTAAACACTGCCGCCAGTTATGGTTTTTATGCAGCCTACTTATATATAGGAATGCCATATATAATGGCTGGAACATTATCATATATAACAAGTATTGTTTTCAACTATTTCGCTACTAAACGTTTTGTTTTTGACAAACCAACTCACAAGCACACTTTTTTTTATTATTTACTTTCATACGGGATTCTTTATGTTTCTAGCCTAGCTTTACTTTGGCTTTTGGTTGATATCTGTAAACTTACTCCTTACATGGCTGGATTTGTAGCATTACCTATTAATGCAATTGTATCTTTTGTCTTGTTGAGGACTATTGTATTTCGCTAAATTGGCGTTGTTCAACGCTGCTCACTTATTGTAGGTGACAAATGAATTCAATCATTCACAGACTCTCATTGTCAGCCGTAATACCAGTTTATTGCGGTGCTGAATACTTAAATAAATTGGTAGAAGAATTGAATTCTATTCGGGTGAAATGGGAAAATGAAAATGCGCCTATTGCGTTAATAGAGTCAATATTTGTTATAGATGAGGCAATAGATACGTCTGCAGAAATTCTTGAAAGCTTAGCGGATGAACACGGATGGATTACGGTATTACATTTATCTCGCAATTTTGGGCAACATCCCGCCACTGCTGCTGGAATTTTACATACCTCTGGAGATTGGGTCGTCACTCTTGATGAGGACCTTCAGCATCACCCATTGAAAATTGAACAGATGCTTCATAAGGCAGCAACTCATAGTATTGATATTGTATATGCGTGTCCAAATCAAGCAGTACATGAAAACATACTTCGTGACTACGGTTCCCGTATCTACAAAAAATTGATGAGCTATATAGCTGGTAATGAAAATATCCAAATTTTTAATAGTTTTAGACTGATACGAGGATCAATAGCACGGGCAACGAGCAGCGTTTGTGGTCATGATACTTATTTTGATATAGCGTTGTCTTGGTTCACACAGCGAGTTGGAACAGTTCCGATGGATTTGAAAGACGATCGAATAATTCAAAGTGGAAAAAGCGGTTACAATATTCGAAAATTAATTTCTCATGCTCGACGAATGATGGTTTCGACTCATACGAAATTGCTTCGACTGGGTGCATTGTTAGGTGGCACTGCGTTGATATCAAGTTTCGCTTATGGAGCATGGTTGTTATATTTAGAACTTGTTTTAAACTTGAAGTCAGGCGTTAGGGGCTGGAGTTCATTAATACTTGCCATTATTTTTTTCGGTGGTATATCGATTTTTATGATAGGCATTTTGCTCGAATATATTGCAGTAATACTCCTTCATACTCAAGGGAAACCTACTTTTTTTATAGTTGATCGTCGATCAGATGCTTTTCTATTAGAATGGTTTAAAGGGAGTTGATTATCCATTAAGGCTATTATTATAATTGTGATAAATGGCTGCAAGGATCAACTATAGACTTTCAGATAATTCATTTCACAAGGCTAGAGGGAGGAGATAATACATTTTAGTATATCTCCGACCGATAACGCCGTGAAATTATTTATCTGAAAGTCTATATAGTTTAAAAAGGCCGATCAACATGTTAATACTAAATCATATTTCTTTTGAGCCTCATGCATACCCAAAAAAAATTGTGTTGATATTTGGATTCGGTTTGTTGGGTTGGAACATTGTTGATTGCTTGAATATTCGAAAGTCGTTTGTCATACATTCATTGCAGTATTCATGGAAAAATTCCAAAGATCGTGCTTTACAAAATGCAACTATACTCAAATTTTTGACTGATAACGTAAAGGATAAAGCAAAGATCGATTCGATTCACATGCAGATAAGCATTTTATGGAGTGCGGGTAAAGGCGGATTTGGGATGAATACAGGAGAAGCCGCAACTGAAATTGATGCATTTCGTGATGTAATTGTTTTAGCAAAGGATATTCGCCGTATTTTTCCGTATATTTCTATTTTTTTTCATATGTTAAGCTCTGCTGGTGGGCTTTACGAAGGTCACTGCAACGTGACACCAGATACGCCACCGCACCCAATTCGTCCTTATGGTTTTCTAAAATTAGAACAGGAAAAATATGCTTCAACTTTATCCGATATAGAAGTGAATGTGCTCATTTATAGACTGAGTTCCGTGTACGGATATGCTGGAAATTGGAGAAGACTTGGCTTGGTTCCCACTTTACTTCGGAATGCTAGGGAAATGAAAGTGTCATGTATTTTCGGTCGTATTGATACATTACGAGACTATGTTTTAGCAAGTGATGTGGGACGGTTTATTGCAGCATCCATTATGGAACCAGATCATGGATATAATGTGTTTACATTGGCTTCTGGGAAGCCAAGTACTGTATTTGAAATACTACGTTCAGTAGAAAGTCTTCTTCATAAAAAATTATACCTTCAGTTTATTGCAACTGATATTAATTCAGCTCACAACAGCTATTCAAGAAGTGTTTTACCAAAAACATGGAAATCAACTGATCTTCAGACAGGAATACGTCATACTTATTTGGAGTTAATTGGAAGGCCTCAATTATCGTTTCAATACCTAATAGTCAGTGCATAATTTTCATATACACATCATGTTATTACACCTTTTTTGGTGTATGTTTCCTTGAGGGATCCCAAATAAAGGAGATTGCAATTAATAAAATTAGCGTAACCCATCCTACTGCTGTAATAATAAGCCATATAATATCCGTTTTAGGGTAACATGTTAACTCAACAAGTTGTTTAGTTCCTGTCTTTATTGGAAAGGCTCTCATAATGTAGTTGGCTTGATATAGTTTCACTGGATTTCCGTCAACTGTCACTGTCCATTTTGGATCATAATTATCACTGAGTACAATAAATCCATTTTGATCAGTTGAAACCTCAACTTGAATTTTATTTGGATTGTATGAAATCAAGTTGATCGTTGATTGAATAGGATTGGCTGCATTGCTAACTTGTTTGAATTCATCAGGCGGCATGACTTCTAATACGACTTTATTTTTAAAATCTGATGCAGCGGTATATGTGGAAATTGTTTTATAAGCTTCCTGACGATTTTTACAGAATTGATAAGAAGGCACGAAAAAGACTCTTGGAAATACATTATTGTTTTCATATATTTTTATTTCATTGTCATAAACTAGTTTTAGACTGGCCATATTTATTATCGTTGATGGTGGTACTAAAACGTATTTTACATTAAGAAGATCAAAAAGTGGAGAATTATATGAACTGAAGTGGGACCATCTGCTGAAATTATCAGGAAACGGGGCAGCCGGTCCATATTGACTTAAATGAAGAAATTCAGCATAGCGTTTAGGGTACATAGAATCGTAGCCACCGATGTCTTCAATGTCAAACGGAGCAAATGAATTATGCATAAAATTTCCGAAGGTGATTATCCTATATTTTGATGTATCATCTTTTAAAAACTGGATTGCATCTGTCATTGGATATTCAAAGTTTTTAGGTGATGCTGTGTTATAATACCGGCCAAAAGAGATCAAATCATAGGAAAGTATGAGAATACTTAAAACAAAAAAAATAGGTTGTGATTGTTTGCCCTTGAAAAAATAAATAGAAACAATTGATACAAATGACATAAAAACTAAACCGAGGGGGATAGATATTATAGGTGATGAGAGGGCAAAATGGTTTTGTATGATGGTTTTAACTTGATTCCAATTCATTGAGTCAGTAAAATTGATTGCCCATTTTATACCTGTATCTGTCTGAACAACAAGAGATAATGTAATCGCTGTTAGCAAAACCAATGTCCATAAAAAAATCATTCCCCAACTTTTTTTATCTTCTCGAACCAAAATATCAGCACCAAGTGCCGCTAATACGCAAATTGAAAAACCAAATAGATATAAAATTCTTGTTGGAGTCGATAAATTTAATCCGGGAACATATTTCGCTAGCGGATAATAGAGAATGCTTCCCATTGCCATAAGGATGGGTATAAACGCTGATAAAAAATAAAACAGAACGTATTTTTTTCGGGTAATGTAAGGAATACAGCCTACCATTAAAAAAAGTGGCAAAATTCCTGAATAGATGCATAACTCATTGTAGTTATTATATGTTAATTTTGGTTTATGTCCCGGAGTAAAACATACCCCTCTGCCTGCAGGGGTTCCAAAGAAATCAGGGAATATCAATGTCGTTAAATATTTTTTTGGCAGTTCTCCTGTTCTCTGAAAAAGTTCATCAAATGAAAATTTGCGACGTTGAAAAGAATCCTCCTGAATTGTGGAAAAATGTCTAAAAATAAAATAAGATGATGAAGAGAACGTTATTATTAAAGTTAAAAGCAATGCAGGTATATCACGCATTACGATTTTTATTTTTGGTAAATCGCTCGTGTTGCTTCTCATCAAAAATAATCGATAAATACAATATAACGTAAGAAATAGGCATTGATAAATAAGCGGCTGTGCATGGGCACCTGTAATCGACAAACCAATGACGCAAGCTATGCAAAGGATATGTAGCACTCTTTTTGTCTTCAGCCATAATTCAAAAAAATATAAAAAAGCTGGTAAGGTAGCTGCTAAATACATACAAAAACCATGCTCAAATTCAAACCAAACCATTACATATCCGTTGAACATCCATGCTACTGCGCCGATTAACGAAGAATATTCTTTGAGGCCTATTTCTTTAAGATATAAAAACATGAAGATACCGGACCCAAGTAGGTGAATCCAGAGCAAAAGATCATGAGCGTTTGTAAGGGAAAATAATGAATAGAAAAAAAATACTAAAGGATGTGTCGGCGGAGACGATCCTCTACCGCAAAGGTTCCTTCCATCCCAAAAAAAGAGCGTTTTTGAGTCAATCCCTTTTTTAAACAAATTCATGCCGGGATATGCACCATTAACTGGATCCGTTATTATTGGATTATGCGCACGGTAATTATCTACTTGAGCAGACCATGGCAAAAACTGGAATAGATTATCAAAAGCGTAAAAGGTTTTGTTTTGAAAAATAACCGGATAAAAAAAAATAACTGTGAGTATGAAAATATAGAATGTCGAGATTAATATGTTTTTTTTTGAAATGTTATTTTCTATCATTTAACAATTTGTTCATATTTCATATAAGTTTATAATCCAGACGTTGTTTTTATTTAGTATCTATAAGCGGCAAGTTTCATATTCCAGATAACACTTTATGAATAATGTTTTATTTTTAATTAGCATAGTTATCGATAATATGTGTACTATAATGGACAGTGTTCATGAAGATGCGACATCACGAGTTCCCTTTTTTAAAAAAAATGTATTGTTGTCTATACTTTTGCATTTTTTTTCTTTTTGACGTAACTCAAAGTCCAGAATGCTTGATTTTACTGGATTCCCGCTTTCGCGGGAATGACGATCGCTATTTTTGTATAATAAGTCATTTCAATAGGTTATAAAAAAGTGCAAAAGTATAGTTGTTGTGTCAAAATTCAAAATTAAACTACAAATGCACTGATTACTGATTTAGTCCAATATAGATATTGAATGTGAAGTTCAAGATGTAATTTGTTTATCAGCAAATTTTTTTTATTTACACTATACATGGAAAAGTATAATCTAGCATTTAATGTGCCGCACTGCAGCGCTTATACCAAAAAAGAATATTAACTTTTACTACAATACAATAGGGAGAATAGATATGGAAAAAGAGAATGAAGTACTTGAAGATAAGAAAGAACCAGAAAAAATTGATCCTAATCTCATTGTAAAGAATCATGTCATCGGTGCTATGGCTGTTGGACTTTTACCTTTACCACTTATAGACCTTGTTGCGCTCACAGGCGTGCAGATAAATATGTTAAGAAAATTATCACAATTATATACTGTTTCCTTTCAGCATGATAAAGTTAGGAATATACTTGCTTCGTTAATAGGTGCAGGCCTGCCCGTTGCAGTATCAGGTGCTGTTAGTAGCTTTTTGAAATTTATCCCTGTTATTGGACAAGCAACCGGTGCAATAGCAATGCCTATACTTTCCGGCGCAAGCACTTATGCTGTGGGAAAAGTATTTATTAGACATTTTGAATCTGGCGGGACATTTTTGACTTTTAATCCTGATGCAGTCAAAGAATATTATGAAGCCATGTTCAAAGAAGGGCAAGAAGTAGCATCTCATCTGAAGAAAAACGATGCTGAGAAATAAAAAACGATCATCGTTTCGGCCGAACATTATCGCTGCCGTAACAGAATTGAAGGGGTGAACCTTGTGTTCTCCCTCCAAAAGGGCGATGACAAGCATCGCCCCTACTTTGTGGCCGAAATGATGATCAATGCCATCGTAATTCGTTATTCCTAATTTCCAAGTACAATTATTGTAATACCATTTGTGCTAGTGCTTGCCAATCAGGTTCAGCTACAGGTAAATCACCAATCGTTGTATTATTAGGTAATTGAATTGTATCCTGTCCTTGACTATCAGAACTTGTAGCTGGTTGATTTGTTTCGTTAGATGCAGGCACTTGTTCACTCACTTTCAATACTTTTATTACTGACGATGGAGAAATCAGCGTATCATTCAACATGAGATATGGAATACCATTTTGATAAGTAACACCTGTCACTTCACCAGAAACTGTTGTTTTAACAGGCACGAAAGTGCCGCCTTCACTTTCCGCCACAACTTCATAGCTATAGCTCCCATCAGCAACACTCTTTCCAGAATTATCCCGTCCATCCCATTGGATATTATGTGTGCCGGGATCAATGTTTCCAAGATTTATCCGTCTGACTTCAAGCCCATCTTTATTAGAAACAATCACTGTCGTTGATGCAGGCTGATCAATGGTAAATGATCCACCCCGAGCTGCACCTTCTGAAACAATGATATTATTGTTTTGTGTAAGAACTTCTTTGCCAATATAATCAATTAGATTCCCATCGGATTTTGCTTCAAGTGATTTCAGAATCGATGAGAGCGTATTATTTGCATTAAACTGTTGTTCAAGCGATGAAAACTGCGCTAATTGAGTTGCAAATTGAGTTCCTTCCTGAGGATTTAATGGATCCTGATTTTTTAATTGGGCAATAAGCATTGTTAAAAAAGCATTTTTGCCAAGCGGATCTTCTTCCTTTTTTTTCTCAGTTGAAGGTGAACTATATACAGCGTCAAGATTATAGTAATTGCCTGGAGCACTATAAGTGCTGTAATTGCTTGAAGTTGCTGAACTGACTTGGCTGAGTGACATATTTCCCCCTAATCTTTATTCGTAGCGTTGAGGTTTTTTGTTTTTTAGAATTCTAATCAGCATATATTATGCCATTTTTTAATGGAGGAAATACTTGTTATTATTTCAATTGGTTAAAAAAACATGGACAATTCTTTTAACCAATTGCGTTGATAATTTTTCCTGCTGAGTCCATTAACTAGGAAAAAAATTCCTAATTCCTATTACTTATTACTTATTACTTATTCATTATTCATTATTCATTATTATGCCATTAAATTGACGATACCTTGACCGATTGGACTTGACTTACGATTCGTTCCACTATCCTCATCAGCTAGTTGATC
Organism: Deltaproteobacteria bacterium YD0425bin50; assembly: GCA_002753105.1. Taxonomy (GTDB): domain Bacteria; phylum Desulfobacterota; class Desulfobacteria; order Desulfobacterales; family YD0425bin50; genus YD0425bin50. Next base: position 8,112 of record PDZT01000015.1, read on the forward strand.
TGCATTTGTTTGCTGGCGGCTTCCTTTTCGTCTTCGTTCAAAAGCTCCGTTTTGTCCTTGACCTGTATCAGCCATTGCCTGATCAAATTGTTGAGTGAATTGAACATCCATTTTATCTAACTGAATACCCTGTTGAAGTAGAGCTGTTTTTAAATCAGCCATATATGATACAAGCAAATCACGGGTGCTCTTTTCTTCTGCAATGATATTGACTTTCATGTGATCATCAATTGTTTCGATTTGCATATGTAATCTTCCAAGATGCGGCGGACTTAACTGAAAACGAATTTCATTGGCCATAATCGGTACTGCTCTCACTAACTGGCGTTCAATTTGTGAAATAAGTTCCATAGCCAACTGACGATTAAACGCTCTCGTTTCAGGTGTGCTAATTGAATTTACATCCTCTTTGATTTGTTGAGTATGAGTAATTCCTGCTGATAATTCAGACCTGAATAATTCTTGTTTAGCGCGAATAACTGGTTCTTCAATTATATTTTTTACGGATGTCAATTTCCCCAATTCTGTGTTTATGGCGCTCATGTCAACATCACTAGACAATTTTGTCTGTGTTTTAAGTGATTGAAACAGTTCTGATTCTTTGTTTGTACGTGATGTTTCCAATTCATTTATAGACGAAGCATTGAATCGCTTGGAAAAATCTGTAGATGCGGCTTTTTTCCTTGTAACATCCTCAAACGATTGTTGGAACCACATTGGTTCTTTCGTTCCGCCTTGATTATTATTGGTGCCTTGTTCAGAAAAACTTCCAGAAGTGAGGACTTCATTTTTGGGCTGTTGTGAAATAGAAAACAATGGGCTTTCACTACGAAAAGATGCCAATGATTCCTTTCCTGAAACGATTGCTTGGGTAATCATGGGTTGAACAGTTTCTATTGGCGTTTGTGCTTGAACTTGACTTACCGGAGCACTTTTTTCAGAGAGTGTTTCAGCTTGAAATTGTTTTTGTCTTCCACCTATATTTTCTAACGGATAAGATAGATTATGGTTGTTTTTTACGTATATTTGATTTGCCTCTTGACTTGGAATGGGTGTTTGTTTTGAATACATAGGTTTTTGTATTGCGCTATTTTCAACTTGAATTTCAGGTAACTTTACCTCTTCAGTATTCTGAATAGAGTTGTTCGATAACCCAGTTACCATGCTTGGTGTTTTTAAATCTTTTTGTTGAGTTATGGTTTCAACAGGCCTGAGAACACCATAAGTATCAGCCTGAGCCTGAGCAATAGTATTTATTTGATTTATTATGGATATGATTTTTTCTCCATTTATCGGAGAATCCGTTTTTATGGCGTTGCTTTCATCCTTTTTTGTTTCTGTATAAGTAGCTGTTCCTTTATTAATTATATTAGATTTTTCATCCTGTTTTACATTTAATGAAACAGATTTATCTTGTTTTGGCCACGTATCAGCTACTTGGTTAAATGGATCAGCGCGACCCGAACTATCAGAGACATGTTGGTCTTGACTTGAGTCTATTGCCCTTGCTTCTTCACCAATGGGTATAGGAGTTGTATCTTGATCATTGATATTGCCTAACAAGGTTTCTTGTTTCTTTATAGTATGAACACCTTGATTTTTGGCTGTTAAACCCACAGATTCACTTTTGGGTTGATCACTTTTGGGTTGAGCATTGTCGATAATAGCATCTGATCTTAATGTCAAATCACTCAATGTTGATACTTGGTCTGATGTATTGACTATTTTTTTCTTATCCTGTTTTAACTCTTCAACTAATTGAATTAACTCTTTTTTAATTACAGATATCTCCTCGGGCAGTTGATTTGCTAATGTAGTTAATGTTTCAAGCGAATTGAGTTTGGTTATTTTTGGATCATTCACTTGAGTCTGTTGTGATTTTATTTCAATCTGTTCTGGCATACGAACGAAATCAGTTTCCTTGTAATTTCCAAGCATAGATTTAAGGTTATTTAATTCTAGTATAATCTGTTTTTTTACAGGTAAATCCAGTTGACTCTGATTTACTGTTTTAGTCATGTTAGCAAAAATGGGTTGCACTTCTTGCATATCTATAGATGGCAATATACTGTCTTTTGGTATCATTGGTTTTGATATCATGGAGTTACTTTGAGAAGCTAAATCAGATTTAAGGCTTTCAATTCCTTTATTGATTAAATTCAGGATAGGTACATTGTTTTGTTTTGAAGCTAAAACATCGCCATTTTTTTCTACTGTAGCCAAAGTATTCAAACGAGTTTGTAAATCAATTAACCGTTCATAAAAAATCAAATTAGGATTAGTATTGGACATGCTAGTACCTTCGGATACGGAAGATATTGGTTTAATATTTTGACTTGCACTGTTTTTGGAAATAGGATTTTTATCCATTGATTTCAAAATGATATCATCTGTTTTGGTCTGAGCATTGACAGGCTTTTGACTTGTTTGGTCATTGGACATGCTAATAGCTTCAGATACGGATGATATAGGTTTTAAATTTTGACCCGTGCTGTTTTTATTTGTTGCGATTTCTGAATGCTGAATTGATCCAGATGGCACTTTTTTTTGGTCTTGCCTTGTATCATTCACTGTGACTGTCTTGGCAATGTTATTAGGTATAACTGAAGCTGTCTGTGCTTTAATACGTTCAACACCTTGAAACAATAAGGGCTTGATCACTGGGTTTGTGATGGTGCTTTGGTCTAATATATCATTTAACTTTTTAACTAATTGATCCAAAGGTGAATTTTCATTTAATGGTGCTGCATTATGTATATCTGTTACCTGCGTTGTTCGTGCGTCATTATTTTTTATCGGTTCTATGTATTTCGAATTGGGAGATGCTAGTTTTTCAGTATTCGTATCTTCCGGTTTTTGTATCTCAAAACGCTGAATCCGTTGATGGTTTGGTTTTGTTAAAAATGTAACATCTGAAGCAATTGTGGTTTGAGGAAATATTTCTAGTGTATTGATATCCGCATTAGAATTTTTTGCATTAATCAGTTGTGGTGTAATAAAAGACTGGGCAGCGATGGTATCCAATAAGCTACTATTCAATGGGCCAACGTTTTTTGTATTTAGATCATCTTGTTTTTTGACTGTTTTTTCAATCTGATTTTCCTGAGGTGTAGTCGAATTTTTTAGTTGTGTTCCAATTGTGGTGACCGTAGATGCCACATGAATATATGCATAAATCTGATGAGTAGTGTTTTTATTTTCAACAAGCTGATTTACTGGGAAAGATTTTTTATTCATCCCAAGCATGAGTTGTGGAGTTATTCCATGAGTATCATCTGGTGTAAAAGGGGTCATCGAGTCAAATTCCGAAGATAAATTTAATTGCATGGGATTCATTGTGTTACCTTGCCCCATAATATTGAATATAAAATCGTTGATTTGTCGATATGCGGAACTCAGATCAACCATAGGCATGTTCAATGGAGTAATAGTAGATGGGTCTTCGCTATCTTTATCCTTGTCTTGAATTTTTTCAGTTAATGCTGAGTTTATGGAGAATTGAGCTTTTTGCCCCCCTTTATTTTTGAAAGAAAGAATTATTTCATCCGATACCTCTTGATCTATGCCCATTCGAGACAACAATTCCTTCAACATGTGGACTGCATTGGGATCAGAAAAAACAGATTGAACATCGGATTGTAAAAATGCACTAGGAAAAAAATTCCCATGGGCAACCTGAGTCCTATGAATGGACATAGCCATAACCTGAATCGATTCTGTGATGGTTGAGGCAGTTTTGTTTTCATCAATTGTAGCGTTTTGTGTTGTTTCTTTTTTTATTGTTTGCGCTGTATCTATAGTCTTCGCTGTATTTATACTCTGCGCTGTATCTATGGTTTGAGTTTTATCTATAGTCGATTTTTTTGCTGCAACACGTAGATTTTGTTTTGTATCAACAGTTGCAGCCTGATTTGTTTTTTCCTGTTTTATTCCAAGGGATTGCACCATATTATCCATAATACGCGCAAAAGAATGCGCTGTTTTGTTTTTTGGGGAATAAAATAAGCTTCCTTTTAGAGCTGAAGGTGATTTCTCTGTATTTTTCAGTTCAAACAAATTTCCCGGAATTGTGCCTTGAAAAAGCATAATAGCCCCCTTCTTAAGGTTGAGATAGTGTTATTTTTTAAGATTCCAATCGCAACCTTTATGCCAAGCGAATATGTTTTATGTTTTATTTATTGCAATACTTGCTCGTTCCAACAATAAATGAATAAGAGGAAAAAATCACAAGTAAGGTAGCCCAAAAATTCCTTTCCAAAAAATTGGTTATGTGTTAGATATTACATGGGATGATCGCGTTTTGAGAGTTGACTACTGTCTGGGAATCTTTCCGTTCCGTTGTTTTTTAGCTTGTCGGCGTGATACTGGCGCTTTCACGTCTTAAGTCTGATATCGTCTTTTTTTCTCTTGCTTGGTTGCTTCTTTGGGTTCATGGTATTCGCTTTTTTCCTGTTACGCCGATCCGATCAATTTTGAATCGAAGGGGATGTTGGCTTGGACAGTTCGGCTGCGGTTGGATAGTCGAGCAGCTAATCGGGGGCACCCCTCATATGCATCAAGCTAAGGAATTATTCGTCCAATCAATAAGTTTCGTCATTCCGGGGAAAAACAGAAAATCGTTTAGATTTATACTGCCAAGAAAGTCTTCGTATCTATATGAAATTATAAGATTTTCTTATAGGGAAAAATCAGGTCGCTGCCTGATGGTTTAGCTCGTTCCCACGCAAAGCGTGGGAACAAGCGATAGCTGCCAGTGAATCAAAGGCTTAGAAAAAAATTAAAAAAATGTGATTATTTTCAATAGGTGTAATTTTTTTAAAAAAATCTGTAAATTCCGGACTATAGGAGATTATGTCTATGAATCGATTATCAAGTCTTGCCTTTTTGTTATTTTTATTAATCAATTCAAGTTACGTCTTTTCTCAATCTGACTCAACTTCAGAACCTACAAAACTTGATTCAGAATTGAATGAAGCATTCAAGTGGCTCCAAGTAGAATCAATCACCGAAACCGAGATCGCTACGAAAACGCGGTTGGATGCCGATCTTGCTCCCGGAATGGTAACCGTGCTCACCGGTGAGATACTAGAAAGAAAAGGATTTAGGACAGTAGGAGAAGCCATGAACTATATTCCCGGTTTTTCGAGCAGTACAGTTTCGACCATCGTGAGAGGAATTGGCGAGATATTTAATTCTGGAAAGGTCAAACTCCTTTTAAACGATGTCCCAATGAACGAAAACTTAAGCGGAGGATCATCTACACTTTTTATGATTCCGATTCAGCAGGTCAAAAGGATAGAAATTATCCGCGGACCAGGCTCCGCCATATATGGTAAATGGGCATATTCCGCTGTGATCAACATCGTTACAAAAGATCAGGAAAACTGTATCTTTACTCAATATGGGACATTCGATGCATTTTCCATAGGAACGCTTCTTTCTTATAGCCAGCCTCAACAGGATTTTTCGATCAGCCTGAATACTGCTTATTGGAAAAGGAATCAGTCAGATATCGTATCTGGTCCAGATGTTTTGTATGGTACGCCAAATGAATCTGTTTCTCTTGCACCAGGTCGGGTTGATGATTCCATGAAATCTGGAACAGGTATTTTAAATCTCAATTACAAAGATTTTATTTTGACAGGTCAGTTTACTTCAAAAAAGATGAGCAACCCTTTTGGCTTTTTGGGCGCTCTCCCCTTGCAAGATGATGAAGATCGGAGTGACATTGAGCAAAATCATTCAGTAAGATTATCGTTGTCTCCTAAACTTACGGATACCCTTGATATGAAATTTCATATGGGCTGCAAGGTAAGCATATATGATGAAGACAATGCTTATTTATATCCGCCCGGTTTTAGCATTCCAGATTTGGGCACGTATGAAAACGGATGGATAGGCGGGCCTCATTATGAAGAGCGCTCTTTGGACAGCGGATTGGAGCTGCACTGGATAGGATGGAATGATCATCTGCTTATGGCAGGCGGAGAATATGAACGCATTGACATGATGGATATCTGGGCGAGAAAAAACTATGATCAAGACTATATGCCTCTACCCTCTCCCGAACATTTTACAGGTGAAGGAAATTGGATCGATGAAGACAAACGCCGAGGCATTTTTGGGATATTTTTTCAGGATCAGTTCAAAGTTATTGATTCTTTCACGCTTACGGCAGGCTTACGATATGATAACTATGATGATACTGCAAATAGACTATCCCCCAGAATCGCAGGTGTTTTTCATCCTTTTGAACAACATATTTTCAAAATTCAATATGCTGAGTCCTTCCGTCCCCCCACATTCATGGAAATGTATTCAAAAAATAACCCTGTGGTATCTGGAAATCCTGACATTGTTCCCGAAGTCATTAAGACGAGTGAACTTGGATATATCTTCAGGATTGTTTCTTTTGTTTCAAAATTAAACCTCTTTTATTCGGAGCTTAAAAAATCGATCGTTCAAGACGGCTTCCAATATTCTAACAGTGGAGGTGCTCAAATAAAAGGAGGGGAGATTGAAATCAAATGGAAAATTCTTCACGGTTTGAGCTTGGATGGAAATCTGTCTTATGTAAAAACCAAAGACAAGGATACGGGAGAAGAAATAGCCGGTTCAGCCAATTGGATAGGTAATACGGGTATTACATACGAACCCGTGCAGGATTATCTCCTATCGCTTCACTATTTTTATTCAGGAAAGCGCAATCGGAGTCCAGAGGATGCCAGAGGCAAATTAGACAGCTATGATATGGTCAGGTTATCCGCCAGCGCTGAAAATTTTTTGATCAAAGGCCTTACCTTAAGACTAGCCGCAAACAATATTTTTGACAAAAACATCCGCTTTCCATCTTCTGATTATCCGGAGGATTATCCAACAGTAGGATATGAGATGTGGGGGCTGGTCTCTTATGAATTCTAAGCAGGTTTGCTTCTAAAAGAGATATTTTTATGCGAGCGCATCTCAATCGTATCCATAATAATATTTCTCCTACCTATCTTATGGGTAAGAGATTCACATCTTACATGTGGAAATTTCTGTTTATCATTATTATATTATTTTTTAAATCTGTTTGCTCGTATGCTGCTGATCCTGATACTAAAATTATGATTTTTTTTTTCAGTTCTGAAACGAATATCAATAATTTTAAATCCTTGAAGACAGAATTTGATAAATACATAACTGCCCTTGGCCCCTATGAGTTTCAGCCATTTAGCGATAGAATTATATTTGAGGAACACATCAAAACTAAAAAGAATTATTTGTTATTCCTTTCGAGCTGGCACTATCAAAAGATATACAAAAGTTATCTGCTTAGTCCTGTATTAGTGGGGAGCAAAAATAATACTGCTACTCAAAAGCGAGCTATCGTTGTTAAAGCAGGAACCAGCCTATCGAATGCTATTCGTTTCCACGACATTGAACCGATTGCTTCAGCTAGCAGTGTTGAGCACACCTATCATTACCTTATCGACATAATAAAAGATGAGCAGTCTCTGGAATCAACTCGGATTATAGCTGTACCCAAGGATATTGATGCATTAATGGCAGTGGGATTCGGCATGTCTAAATCCGCTCTGGTCACTGCATATTCACTCAATACGCTTAAAACCGTAAATCCATTTCTTTTTAACAGTTTAAAAATATTGACTGAAGGCAAGGAATCCTTATTGCTAATTGCCGCTGTTCCGAAACCGTTTGCTCATCAATCGGAGCAAGCGATTTATATCATCCAGCAAATGGCGGCTGACCCTAATGGTGTAAAAATTCTTAAAATGTTTAATATTGAAGGATGGAAACAGATTGAAGCAACTGATATTTCCAAATTAGAAGGTTAACATGTAAGATAAGATCATGAGAATAGTTAAAATAAATCGGAAAAAAAATTTAAAATTAGCAGTAGCGTCAACAACTTTTGTATGCCTTTTATCGCTTTCCTTAATGACATGGAGCAATACCATTCCAAAAGTATTAGTGTTGAATTCCGATGCAACAGTTGATAAATACACTATTGCTCAGGATGAATTCAGCAAGGAACTGCCTTGTTTTATTCAAAAAGTTGATTTGTCTCAAGATAAAAAAATCAAAGATATTGAAAAAATAATTGAAAACAATTCTGTCAGTATCATCTATTGCATAGGCGTAAAAGCCTGTATGTCCTTACACCACTATAATCGTCAGGAATATATCATATTTTCGTCCATTTTAAACTCATTTAGACTTCCGATGAGGTCAAAGACATACGGAATCTCAAACGAGATACTTTCAGGCATACAGATCACGCTTTTCCGTTACATCTTTCCTAAGATCAATAACATTGGCGTCTTATACAGTGAGAAATATAATCAAGAATGGTTTGATCAAGTGCAACTAGAAGCAGACAGATTGGGCATAAAAGTAATGGGCAGTCCTGTTTCGGAAAGTAAAAAGACCCTTTCGGAATTAAAAAATCTGTTATCGCAGATTCATGCTTTCTGGCTCATATCTGATCCAATTATTACGCCTAACAAAGAATCCCTGTTAAAGATCATCTCTACATGCGATTCTGTGAAGATACCAATATTTTCCTATAATCAAATTTTTGCCGAACTCGGCGTTACTATGACTGTGTCTGTAGATGATCAAACCATTGGCAGGCAGGCGGCTGATATTGCAAAACAGATCGTTTTAAGTAAAAAAATCGACGAACATGTACAATTTCCAGCCGGTTCGCATATTGTTTTAAATCTGAAGAAGGTTAATGCATACTCTCTCGAATATAATAAAGATGCTTTAAGCTCTATCAACACGATTATTGAATAAACACAATCCCCATGAACTGTTATTCACAAATCGAGACAGCGAATCAGTCGGTCGGGGTTTGATGTTTTTAATTTTTTAAGATGTTGATGGAGATTACTATAGTTTTGCATTTTTTGTCATTCCCACGAAAGTGGGAATCCAGAATGCTTGATTTTACTGGATTCCCGCTTTCGCGGGAATAACGATCGCTATTTTTGTATAATAAGTCATTTCAATAGGTTATAAAAAAGTGCAAAAGTATAGGGGTTAATATAATGATGAATTTGCTATTGCGATTTTTAACCTGTTCAACTATAAATATGACGATTATCCTTTACGTTAGATATTGAACGAAGAATTATCGTCTCACAGTAGATGATATCATTTTAAGTTTGGACAATTTCCTTACTGTTGCGACCATACAAAGAATGATTACATAATGGGTGTTATTAAAAAGCATAAATCAAGAATACGATGGGGCATCAAATCAAAATTGATGAGCATGTTGACCATCTCATTATCCACTGTAGTCATTATTTTAACCTATAATCATATTTCCTCACAAAAAAAAGTGTTGGAATACGAATTAACTAAACGTCATCAATTGATGAAGGAAAATTTGATTGAACGTGGAAAAAGCAATATTATCAGCCTTACAGAGCAAATCGAAATTGATATATCCGCGTTTAATTTTTCTCATGTTATTGAAATACTAAATCACACAGTTTTGAACTCCAAGGATATAAAAGCAGCAATATTGGTCAATTTACAACATATTGTTATTGTTCATACCCAACATCCAAAAATGATCGACAAAGAATTATCCGACGATATTACCTTAGATGCATTAAAATTGAATAATGTACATCATATCGAATATGTTATCGATTCTGAAAATGTCATAGAAATTCAATCCCCTATTCAGATTAGCCAAGAACCATGGGGTGTATTACGTCTCGTCTATTCCTTACAGTCCTTAGAATCAGAAAGAATACTATCCACTCAAATGATCAATGATCAGCTCAAAAAAATGATTGTGAATACGGCATTAACATCATTAGCCTGTATGCTATTTACCTTGTTATTTTCTGTAATTTTAGCCAATAAGTTAACAACTCCGCTTATTCTTTTATCTGAATTAGCCAAAAAACTTTCTCAAAAGAATTTTCAAATAGAAGAGTGTAAACCTGTTATAACATCAAGCAATGATGAAATTGGCGTTTTAACAGATCGTTTTTTTGAAATGAGTTATGAATTAAAAAAAACCTATAATGAATTAGCATGGTACAATAGAACATTAGAACAAAAAGTAAAAGAGAGAACAGTAGCGCTTAATCAAAAAAATGTTGAACTCAATGAAACACTTCAAAAAATTGAAAAAATTAATAACGGACTCACAGAAAATATAAAATATGCAAAAATTATTCAACAATCTCTATTACCCAATCTGACACGAATCAAATTGTTTTTACCAAACAGTTTTATGATCTGGTTGCCAAGAGATATTGTTGGCGGAGATATCTACTATATTGATTCATTTATGGATGGAATTATTATTGCGGTATTTGATTGCACGGGGCATGGAGTTTCAGGGGCGTTTATGACGATGCTGGCCTCTACTGCTATTCGTCAAATTGTAAGAAATGAAGCATGTTATGATCCTTCTGAAGTTTTAAAAAGATTAAACCACATTATGAAAACAACGCTTCAACAAGATAAAGATTTTGTTTCCTCAGATGATGGATTGGATGCAGCCATTTGTCTTTATATGCCAAATAAAAAAAAGCTCTTCTTTTCTGGGGCAAAATTGCCGTTAATATATTGTAATGAATCTGGTATCCAAATCATCAAAGGAGATAAACATAATATTGGTTATAAAAAATCTGATTTGAATTTTTATTTTACTTGTCATGAAATTGATCTGTCAAAACGAATGATTTTCTATTTATGTACAGACGGATATTCTGATCAGGTTGGTGGGAATAAAGGGTATATTTTTAGTAATACACGTTTACATGAGTTGATTAGTTTGATCCAAAGTAAGCCGTTGTATTATCAAGGTGAAAAATTTCTCGAAGTTCATAAAAATTACAAGGGAAGTTTTAAACAAACCGATGACATAACCGTTATCGCGTTTGCTCATTATGATACTATTGAATTATAGTAAATTTTCAAATTTTCGATTTTCGATTTTCGATCTGTAAAGTTAAAAATTATTTGATATTATTCAGGAATATTATTATGCTAAATGATTTATGTGTATTTCAAAAAAATCTAAAAAATAAAGGTGTATTTTTTGCTTTTAGTGGACCTTTGTCTCAACAGGTAATCATTGATATAAGCAATATTATTAAAAAACGTATCACTATGGAGCATGAATCCACTTATACCAATTTACGAGTTTTAAGTATTGTGATCGAACTCGCCCAAAACATTGCAAAGTATTCTTCAGAAACCATTTTCGATGAAACTACCCCAAACATAAAAGAAAATTTTCGTTGTGGTATTATTTTAATTGGGAAAAAAGATAATGAATACTTTGTAGTCAGTGGTAATAATATTCAGAACCAAAAAATTGAACCTCTATCATCAAGCCTAAATAGCTTGCTTCAAATGAACAAAGAAAGTTTAAAACAATTTTATAAAGAGCAACGAAGAAAAGGACCTTCGATGGTTGGAAGATTGGGTGCTGGTTTGGGATTTATTGAAATCGCAAGAAAAGTGAATAGACCATTTGAATTCGCGTTTAATACAATTGATGAGGATACATCCTTCTTTTCGTTTACTGCAACCGTTTGCCCTGTTACATCTGGGGCAGAAATATAGTCAGTTGACATTATAGAAGTTCATGAGGAGAACCCAAAAAAGTGAATCCTGTCCAAGATAACTCCATATTTTCAAAAGAAGAACAAACCTTAGATATTGGGAAAGAAATATGTTTAAATCCACCTGCTTATGAAAAAATGATTGATGAATATGGAAATTTGTACAATGAATACAAAAAGCTTTTCAAACATTTTAAAAAATTAATCAAATTAAGTGATCTGCTGCAAAATGAGCTGAAACAGGCAAGAGATTCTCAAAAACAACTCAATCTCAAACTCAAAGAATCAAATGACCAATTAACAGAATTAAATTCAAAGCTAGAATATGCAAATATCCAGTTAAGCAAACGTCAACATTTCATTGTTAAACTCATCAATGACTTATCCAAAATCCGGTTTTCAGGCGACCGTCATGCCATCAGAAATTTTATTCAACGAATTTTTGAAAACGAAAAAAATATACTGATAGGCAATATATCTCAGCTTGTATATCTAATATCTCAACTGCTAATCAAACAAAAAGCAGATCATGAATTATCGCTTTTCCAAGAGGCTTGTCAATCGTTTGGGTTGACTCCTGAATCATTTTCCAATCCCAAATTAATTGAAAATAAACTCCATCGAATTGTTATCAAAAACCCGGTTGAACTTCACGTAGCAGATGTGGATAAACAAGAAGTTAAATCCAAATTTTTTGGAAAAATTTTTTCAAAAGATATTTATCTCAATGATGCCTATTTAAAGTACAAAGAAACTCAAAAAAAATATCAGGCAAATGAAGCCGCTGAAGTACTTTGGCAGTATGATCCGTTTAGTTTATTTTATGCTTTAATGGCAATTCAGGAAATTATTCAGGAAGTAAATAAGCGCTTTCAAACATACGACAATATCCGTTTTTTTAATGAGGTTCTCTTTTCTGAAGCCGTTGTTCAAGCTAAAGAACAGGCTATTTATGAAAAAAAATGTCAAAGCGATTTTAATTTTGATTTCGAGTTTAACCCAGTTCTTACGACTCAGGAAGATGCCTTGATCTATATGTTTAGGGATATATTTTACAATTCAATTGATGCGAAAGCGAGCATGATAAAACTTGTCTGCAAACGGCCTACTCTTGAAATAGATATGCCCTATTTGCACATGTTTAATTTTGATATTTATCCTTCATTATACATATGTGTTGAAGATAATGGTAGTGGGATTTCACCTGATAAAGCGAAGCAACTGAATGATTATCTGAATGGCTCCGAATATGAAGAGCATGTGTTATCCACAAAAGAAAAGGGTGGACTTGGTACAAAAAATCTTCGTGAATTTTTGCGGTTACATAGAGGAAAATGTCATTATGAAAGCGTACCGCAAAATACAAAAATTCATATTTTCTTCGAAAGGTTAGAAATTTGAAGCAGATGAATAGCATCTGCACCCAAATGATATTTACCATTTAATCAAGAAGTATTCGAATGAAAAATTATTTTCAATTTTTAAAAGATATCTATTTTTTCAGTTCATTAACAGATGAAGAAATTAAAAAAATATTCAATTCCTGTTATGAAGAAAAATACAATACATCAGAAGTTATATTCAATGAGGGGTCTTTGGGGACAAAATTTTTCATTGTTTTAGATGGCGAACTCGAAGTATGGAAAAATTATAAAACAACAGGCGAGCAGTTATTAAGAACATTGCAAGTAGGTGAAACATTTGGAGAAATTGCCCTAATTGATAAACTCCCACGAAGTGCAACCGTTGTTGCCAAAACTACGACTATACTTCTTTCGATCAATCGAGATGACTTTAACAAACTGATTTCAGAAAACAATTCAATATTTCTTTCAATAATGCAGGCACTTTCCAAAAGTATTCGCAGAAGTACTGGTGATTTGGTTGAGGAACTCAAAAAAAAGAATGATTATTTGAATGAACTGATCAAACAGCTTTTGTTTGAAATTGAACATCGAAAAAAAATAGAAGCTGCTTTACGAGTATCCGAAGAAAAATACCGAAACATTTTTGAGAACGCGATAGAAGGGATTTTTCAAATTTCTATTGACGGACAATTTATTCATGTGAATAGGTCTATGGCAACCATGTTGGGTTATGACTCTACAGAGGCGCTTGTTGCGAGTCAGATCAATATGTTCACACACTGTTTTACCAGTTTCGAAACAAGTCAACTTTTTTGTGAAATACTTCAAACCATTGGTCAGGTTGTTGATTTTGAAACTCAAGGACTTCGCAAGGATGGTAGTATGTTTTACGCATCACTTTCTGCACGTAGTCAAAAAGATATGAACGGTAACATTCTTTTTTATGAAGGCGCTTTTGTTGATATAACGCTTCGTAAGCAAAAAGAAATTGCAGAAAGAGAGCGTGAGCATGCAGAGGAAGAGAATCTGTACCTCATAGAACTACAACGTAAAAAAACAGAATTTTTTTCAATCATTTCTCATGAACTCAGAACCCCACTTACATCAATTCTCGGTTTTGCAAGACTTATTCATAAAGATTTTTATGAACGCTTCATGCCAATACTTACCCAAACTCCTAAATTGACAGGGAAAGCCAATAAAATCGTACAGAATCTGGAAATCATTGTCCAAGAAGGAATTCGGCTGACTCGTCTGATCAATGATTTACTGGATTATACAAAAATAGAAGCAGGAAAAATTGAATTTTGTGATTCAGTTTTTCGTGTTGCAGAAGTACTTGAACAGGCAGTTGAACTGATTCGTGGTGAATTTTCATTAAAACCAAACGTTGATTTGCTGGTGTCAATTAAATCTCCAGATTTAAAGGTTAATGCAGACCCGGACAGGTTAATTCAAGTCCTGATCAATTTGTTAAACAATGCTGCAAAATTTACAGAACAAGGGTGTGTAGAAGTCACTCTGGAAAATGACGTTACAGGTCATTATGTTCGTATTAGCGTTAAGGATACAGGCTCTGGAATACCTGAGGAGCATATAAATAAAATTTTTGATACATTTCATCAGGTACTCAAAAGAAACAGCGTTTCAGAAATCAGAAAAATCACTGGTAAACAGCAGGGAACTGGTTTAGGTCTTTTTATCTGTAAACAAATTATTGATCATTATCATGGAGAAATTTGGGTTGAATCTGTATTTGGCAAAGGGAGTACCTTTATTTTTATTCTGCCCAAGTATATTGATTTTCAAGAACATATAGTAGAGTAAAGACTAAACAATGATGTGGGTCGCTGGATGTGATGTTGGATCATTAACCGCAAAAGCCGTTATTTTAGAAGATAAGAAAATTATTGCAGGTGAATGGATTCGTGTGGCATCTAACCCAGTAATATCTGCTCAGAAGGTGATTCAACAAGCATTATCCAAAGCAAGGCTATCTATGGATAGCATCGTCTGTTGTTGTACAACAGGCTATGGACGAACAGAAATTCCTTTTGCATCCTTGAATATGAGTGAAATTTCCTGTCATGGTATGGGGGCTTTTTTTCTTGATAAACAGATACGCACAGTGATTGATATGGGGGGGCAGGATTGTAAAGTGATTGCTTTGGATGATCATGGTTATGTTTCACAGTTTTCGATGAACGATAAATGTGCCGCAGGAACAGGCAGGAGTCTTGAGATGTTGTCAGATTCTTTAGGTATTGAGTTTGAACAGTTAGGAGAAATTTCCTTAAAGTCAAGACATCCGGTCCCATTAACAAATAAATGTACTATCTATATGGAACTTGAGGTAATGTCTTATGTATATGAAAAGAAAAAATTAAAAGACATTGCAGCAGGTATTACTTTGGCATTAGCCAGACGTGTTGCCCAGCTTGCGTCATCGATACCTTTAAACACTCAAATTGCTTTTACCGGCGGTGTATCCAAAAACACCGCTGTGGTTAAACATCTTGAAAGTTTGCTTGATATTTCATTTACCAAACTCCCGTTTGATCCTCAACTTATTGGTGCGTTAGGTGCAGCGGTTTTTGCGTTGGCTAATACACAAGGATAATCTAAATTGTTTAATTTTTTGTGTTGTCTCTGCTGATGAGACTTTAGAGTAGCTAAGGTGAACTGGGATTTTTGTTTTGAATTGGGCAACCACAATGGGTTGCCCAAAAGGGTGACTGGAAGGGTAATATTACGAGTTAATTATCCATTATCTGTCTCGTTTTCTTCATCCTCAGTATCTTCAGTATCAGTTACATCAGTTGCATCATCTGTAGTCGTGTCGGTTGTATCAGTTTCAACATCAGTTGCATCATCTGTTGTGGTGTCAGTTGTATCAGTTTCAACCTCAGTTGCATCGTCTGTAGTCGTGTCGGTTGTATCGGTTTCAACATCAGTTGCATCGTCTGTTGTGGTGTCAGTTGTATCAGTTTCGACATCAGTTGCATCGTCTGTTGAGGTGTCAGTTGTATCGGTTTCAACATTAGTTGCATCGTCTGTTGTGGTATCGGTTGTATCAGTTTCAACATCAGTTGCATCGTCTGTTGTCGTGTCGGTTGTATCGGTTTCAACGTCAGTTGCATCATCTGTTGTTGTGTCGGTTGTATCGGTTTCAACGTCAGTTGCATCATCTGTTGTGGTGTCGGTTGTATCGGTTTCAACATCAGTTGCATCACTATCATCTGTATCGTCGTCTGCATCATCATCCACATCATTGGTTACATCATCATCATCTGCGTCATCTTCAACGTCATCACCCTCATTTTCAGGATTGTCATATTCACCATCACAGTTCGCATCTTCTTGTCCACATCGATCTTTAAATTTAATTTTTGCAACGCTAACTAGTCCTGCAAATCCATTATACCAATCTTCTAAATTGAGAGGATTCCCTCCTTTTTCAGTTAAAATCATAGACAACTGATATATTCCCTGTGGAAGGACGTCTGTACCTAAATCAATATCAACTAAATTTCTGAGTTGATCAGGGATTTCAGTAGCAGCAGCAAGTGGATTTGAAACGATTTGACCATTTGGCATACGAACAACTAAATGCGCATCTGCTTCGCCATTCCAAAATGCAGCGAGTGATCTTGGGAACACAAGTCGAACTGTTAACCGATTGCCCGGATACAAAATTGGCCGATTGAATCGAATGAGCCCGCCTCTTATGTTCAAGGTTTTAAAAACATTTAGTGTCCCGCCTTGGTTGTTGTTTACTGTTTCTTCGGAATGTTGGTTATTCTCAGTATTTTGTGTTGGATTTTCTGGACGGTTTGGACGATCATTACCTGCCATCGCAATTGAAGATAAAAAAGCAACCATAATAACGAGAATACAGCTTGTCTTAATCATTTTTTGCATAACGCCTCCTAAAATAAAAAAATATAAAAAAAAGTTGAATGAGTCTTAAACAATTTAAAAGCTTGTAGTTAAAATTGTTTAGGATTCTAGAAAAATTACTAAAAAAATCTAATGCGGAATTGCCTACATTTTTTTAAGATAAGCAAAATTTATACCATATTTCTATCATGGTATAAATTGAAATTAATGAGACATCAAAGACAATAAGGTTTACATTTAGGGTGCATTCGTGATTCTTTCGATTACACCTGCAGCAATGATCGGAAACATAATTTCATGATGACCAATCAAGCTGTACCCTTTACCGCCGTGTGCAGTTGGTCGATGAACAACATTGGTTTCAGGTCGATAATGCCGAATAAAATCCATATTAACTGTAGTAAATCGAGATACCGGATATCCAAGATTTCGAGTTAACGTAATTGCTTTGAGAAACACTTCAGGTAAAATCACAGCAGAACCAATATTGAGATGCACACCACCTTCAAGCTTGGCAACCATTGTTGCAAATAATCTAAAATCTCTATGAGAAGCAGCACCTGCAGCGCTTGCATCAAAATCGGGATGCATATGAATAATATCTGTACCTATTGCAACATGAACCGTTATGGGAATATCTAATGTCGCTCCTGTTGACAAAAGACTGTATGCCGCATACGGCAGCTTTGCCTGATTGATCTTATTACCTACGGCTCTGCCCAAGCCACTATTTTCTGATTCTGCATTTTTTATTGCATCACAGATGAATTCAGCAGTTTCTTTTGCCATTCCAAATGCGCCTTCACCTAATGATGCAGAAACGTCTTCGGATGTTTTTCCTAACATAGCGATTTCAAGATCATGAATAATTCCAGCTCCGTTCATGGCAATGGCCGATATAATTCCACGCTGCATTAAATCAATGATAATTGGGTTTAATCCGGTTTTAATGACATGCGCTCCCATCGCAAGAATGATCGTTTTATGATTTACATACGCATCATAAATTGCAGCAATCACGTTTCGTATGTCTTTGGCAGCAAGGATATTCGGAAGAGTATCTAAAAATGTTTTGTACCTATTCCCTGATTTCCATGGGGTGCCAAAATCCTGAACAGATACATTACTTTTTCGTTCGCTCAGTGGATATGTCTTTATACCTGATAAATCTATAGGAAATTCTGCCATCATTACACCACAACTTTTTCTGGAAACAGGTGTCTTTCCAACAGATCACATAAAATATGACCTAAGGTAATGTGAGACTCTTGAATTCTCGCAGTAACTTTGGATGGGACAGTAAATACCAAATCTGAAATTTCAGCAAGCCGCCCTCCATACCCCGTAAATCCTAGTGTATAAAGTCCTTGTGATTTAGCAGCTTCCATAGCCAATACAACATTTTTAGAATTGCCACTTGTGCTTATACCCCATGCAATATCGTTAGGCCGTCCAAGCGCCTGAACCTGTTTTAAAAAAATTTCATTAAAATGATAATCATTACCAATACTTGTAATTACAGAGGTGTCAGTCGTTAAAGCGATTGCTGCCAATGGAGGCCTTTCCATTTGAAATCGATTAATAAATTCAGCAGCAATATGCTGAGCATCGGCTGCACTGCCGCCATTACCAAAAATAAGTACTTTATTGCCATTGGAAACGCATTGAGCAATTTTTTGGGCTGCTTCAATAATCACATTCATGTTCTGATGAATACAAGCTTCTTTAACCTGAATACTGTCTTTAAGAATCTGTAAAACGATATCCTGCATGATGTCTTGATCTCCTTTAATATGTTTTAAAATACGTTACCGGTCTTCTGTTGATGAATTTCGTTTATATAGTCGCTTGAATCTTTTCCAAAACGAGTTGCGTTTAAAAAAGCATCCAACGCTTCTTCAATTCGATGCTGTTTTAAATATACCATGCCTAATCGTTGATGAAATAGTCCCTCTTCAGGAAGAATTTTGATACTTTGCTCACAAAACATTGCAGCAATTTCTTGATTTTCTCCCTGAAGCTGGTAGAGATAGCCTAATGTAGAAAGAGATGCTGCATCATTTGGGTTATTCCGAAGTGCTTTTTGATACATGTCTTGTGCTTCTTTGATTTTATGTTGAGCAAAAAAACAATCGCCAATGTATCGTTGAGTTATTCCCAGCTCAGGTCGAAGTGTTACGGCTTTTTCAAAATAAGTGATTGCGGTTTCATAATCATTCATTTCCATAAGCAATTTTCCGATTTGAAACGCAATTTCAAAAATATCAGGTTTGCATTCATGAGCCTGTTTGAAAGCAGACAATGCCTTATCAAAATCACCAGAAAACATATATACCAATCCAGAATTATAAAAGGCCATATATTCATTCGGGTCTAAGCATAGTACATGTTCAAAGGCATTCAACGCATTTTTATAGTCTTGAAGCAGCCCATAACACACGCCCATACTGTTATGGATATTCACATTAAGCGGGTCTAACTGGATAGCCAATCGTAATTCATGCAGTGCATCTTCAATCTTACCCTCCTGATAAAAAGCATCTGCGCTGATATTTAAGGTAATTGCATCGAAAACGACGGTTGCACCTATGCCAAAAAAATGGGCATTCATCAGCGCTTTTTCAGCGTTGGCAATCATGTCTTCTTTTTTAAAATTTAACAAGGGATACGCAGCAATTCCCGCTGTAATTGTATAATGCTCAGGCATACACATTAATTTCATTTTGATGTCATTCACAAGTTTTATACAGTGTCCTGCGAGTTGATGCGGAAAAAAGAAAACAAAACAATGACTTTTCCATACTCCCCATATTCCAGACATGGATTTAGCAATGGATTCAAAATAATTGAGAATTTCTATATCATCTTGGGAATATTCACAGGTTTTTGCAGATTCGGTATGGGTCTCTTGAACTGCGGTTAAGTCGATTTGTAGCAAGACGACAGCAAAAGAGGAATAGTTACGAACCCAATCGGCTGCAAATGTGATCAATGAATCCCCCCATAAGATATTCGGTATATAGGATAACAGCTTCGCTGAATCGATTGTTTTTGTGTTCTCAATAGGTTTTTCGTTTTTTTGATACCATGTTGTGAACGGGTGAATTAAAAACGGTTGGAGCGTATCGAATTGATTCTTTTCTATATCATGTGATTTCATGATCTCTTACCTTCTAATAATTGCTTGAATGCCTGACAGATGTATTCAACATCCTCTTCTTGGACTGTTCTAAGGTCCATAATGAATCGTTCACCCTCTATCCTTCCAATAATTGGAGGAGAATGCTTCCGCATGAATTTTTCTATTTGATTTACAGATATACCTTGAACACGAATACCAAGACATACACTCGGAACTTCAAATTCTGGTAATGCTCCGCCGCCTGCCTGTGATGATAATTTAAGAATATCAATTTGCAGTTCAGAACTCCCAATCTGATTCAATACTTGATTGAGTTGATCTGCTTTCGTTGCGATGATCTCAATAGGTTGAAGCAATGAACGAAGTGTGGGAATCTCACGAATTGCCTGATACTCGTCTAAATACAATCTGAATGTTGATTCTAAAGCTGCTAAAGTCAATTTATCAATCCGCAATGCGCGGGTAAACGGATTCCTTTTTATAGAATCGATTAAGGTTTTATTCCCAATAATAATACCGGCTTGAGGCCCTCCAAGAAGTTTATCTCCACTAAACGTAATGATATCAGCGCCTGTCTTGACTGAATCCTGAACTGTAGGCTCATAAATAAGACCATATTTGGAAAAATCAATCAGGGTACCACTGCCAAGGTCTTCCATCACAGGTATATTGGATTTTTTTCCAAGCATTACAAGTTCATTTAATGGCACCTCAGATGTAAACCCAATAATTCTATAATTGCTTTTATGCACCTTGAGAATTAATGCTGTAGTTGATGAAATTGCCTTTTCATAATCAATAACTCGGGTACGGTTTGTGGTTCCCACCTCTTTTAAAATGGCTCCACTTTTTGTCATTACGTCCGGAATACGAAATGAACCTCCGATTTCAACAAGTTCTCCACGAGAGATAATCACTTCTTTATCTCTTGCAAATGTATCCAGACACAGCATAACAGCCGCTGCATTGTTGTTGACGACCATCGCTGCTTCAGCACCGGTGATTTGACAGATGATAGCTTCAACACTACTGTATCGACTTCCCCGTTTACCAACAGAGAGATCAAATTCAAGGTTACTATAATGAAGCGCAACATCAAGGATGTGTTGCGTTGAAATGTGAGACAAACACGAACGGCCAAGATTCGTATGAACAACAATTCCAGTAGCATTCACAACGCGGATTAATTTGGGTGATAGTATTTGTTTGGCTTTTTCGTAAATTTGCAAATATAAGCTGTCAATACCTACTTGGTCTTCTATGATATTGTGTGAATCATTGAGTATTGCATGACGGTAGTGTTCAATCACTTTTCGTCCAGAGTCTATCCAGACATTTCTGGGTATTTGTGAAAAAGCATCTTGTTTTTGGCAGTATTCAATAATTCGGTCTATACTAGGAAGTTTTTGTAGAAGAGATTGTTTTTTTATTGTGATCGTCATATATAGTTCGTTCTTTTTGGCTTGGTCATTTGATGATTCAACTACATAATCTATAACCTATTTGTTTTCAATATGAATTTTAGGGTGTTAAAAAGAAGGTGAATTTATGGAAACCATTCTCATCACTGGTGGTGCAGGATTTATTGGTTCAAATTTTATTTCATATTTATTTAATGAAACGGATTTTCAAGGTAATGTTGTTAATGTGGATAAGTTAACCTATGCAGGCAACCTTGAAAACCTTTCACATATCGTAAACGATTATCCAGATCGATATCGTTTTGAACATGTCGATATTTGTGACAGAAAACAACTCGATCGCATTGTTGAACAGTACAAAATTGATATCGTTTGTCATTTCGCAGCAGAATCGCATGTGGATAGGTCTATTGTATCTCCAGATGCATTTATTCAAACGAATATTATCGGTACATACCAATTACTGGAGTGCGTTAAGGCACATAAAGAGCATGTCCGTTTATTTCATCATGTAAGTACAGATGAGGTATATGGATCTTTACATGATCAAGGCTACTTTACAGAAGAAACGCCATATAAACCGAACAGTCCTTATTCAGCTTCCAAAGCATCATCAGATCATCTGGTTCGCGCGTATAGAAAAACCTATGGATTACCCATAACAATATCCAATTGTTCCAATAACTATGGGCCTTATCAATTTCCAGAAAAATTAATTCCTCTCATGATTTTAAATGCAATCGAAGGAAAATCCTTACCTGTGTATGGGGATGGTCAACATATTCGGGATTGGCTTTATGTAACAGACCACTGTCGGGCAATCTGGATGATTCTTAAGGCTCGACCTATAGGTAAAACGTACAATATAGGCGGGCGGTGTGAAAAAAAGAATATTGATGTGGTTATGGCTATCTGCAACCTCATCGATCATCTGATGCCAATGAGTGAGTATAAAAGAAAAGAACTCATTAACTGGGTAACAGATCGACCCGGACATGACAGACGGTATGCTATTGACTGTAGTCGAATTGAAGCCGAACTCGGATGGAAACCTCAAGAGTCTTTTGAATCAGGTATTGAAAAAACCATTCATTGGTATTTGGATCACATGGAATGGGTGAATCGGGTAAGAAGTGGTGAGTATATGGCATGGATTCGTCAACATTATGGGCATTAATTTTTGTAGGGGCAAGGCATGCCTTGCCCCTACTTTCTAAAATTGCCTTGCGATACAGTCTCAGGAACAAAAAAATTACAAAGCGCTATGAATCAATTCACCAACCATTTGACTAAATTGAGATGGATTTTCAATTTTGCCACCTTCACTGATGGTTGCTAAATCAAACAACAATTCAGAATACTGCTTTAATTTAGGATTATTGGTATCTGTCTCAAAAATCTTCTTCATCTTCATGATTGCGGGATGATCCATATTTAATTCAAGAACACGCTTTTGAACTGGCCCTTTTTGGCCAGTGGCTTTTAAAATTTTTTCCATATACGCGCTCATCCCATATTCATCCCCAGATAGACACGCAACGGAATTTTTAAGCCGGGTTGAAGCCTTAACTTCTTTAATTTTCTCGTCAAGTTTGTCTTTAATAAAATTAAAGAAGGTTTGGAATTCATCCTTTTTCTTATCATCCACTTTATCCAATCCTAAATCGCCTTTTTCAGCACTTTTTAGTTTTTTGCCTTCATATTCAGTTAAATTTTGAACGACCCATTCGTCAATAGGATCAGTCATGAGCAGGACTTCAAAATTTTTCTCTTTTAAGATTTCAAGATGAGGACTATTGATGAGAGATACTAAATTATCACCTGTAATATAGTATAGTTCACTTTGATCTGACTGCATTCGTTCAATATACTCTTTTAAAGAAATGAGCTTTCCATCAGATTTTGTGGTTTTATATCGAAGCAGGTGAGAAATTTTTTCTTTATTTTCAAAATCTGTTGGAATACCTGCTTTCAAAGCCTGTCCAAATTCCTGATAAAATTTTTCATAGGTTTCTTTTTCCATTTTGTTGAACACATCAAATACTTTTTTAACGAGATTTTTTTGAATATTCCGAACGAGCTTATCTTGTTGCAGTATCTCGCGACTAACGTTGAGATTTAAGTCTGGCGCATCCACAACACCATGAATAAAACCCAAATATTCAGGCATTAATTCTTTGCAATCGTCTTTAATAAATACCCGTTTACAATAGAGATGCATACCATTTTTACGTTCATGATAAAACAAATCAAACGGTGCTTTTGATGGAATATAGAGCAATACATAATACTCTGTAGTGCCTTCGAATTTCATATGCAGTTTTTCTACAGGCGGATTCCAGTCATGACTTAAATGCTTGTAAAATTCCTCATAGTCTTTATCGCTGACCTCATCTTTATTTTTTAACCAGATCGCCTGCATTGAATTTAAGGTTTCATCTTTGCGTACTTTACGGGTTGTTTCACCCATCGCTTTTCCGTCTTTATCTTTTAGCTGCTCGTTCTCTGGAATCGGTTCGATTTTTTCAACATTCATCATAATTGGATAGGCAACATAGTCAGAATGCTGTTTTACAATTCTCCGTATTGTATATTCTTCTGTGAAATCAGGATCATCTTCATCTAAGGTTTTTAATTCCAAAATAATGTGAGTACCTCTTGAGTCTTTTGTAGCTTCTTCAATGGTATATGATCCATCACCTATAGATTCCCATCTTGTAGCTTTTTCAGAACCGGCTGATCGAGTTATCAGAGTTACCTTATCAGCGACAATAAATGCACTATAAAACCCGACGCCAAACTGACCGATCAATTCAGGCGAAATCGATTCTTCTTTTTTGTTTTTCTCCAGAAGTTCTAAAAATGCGGCTGTCCCACTTTTGGCAATAGTTCCAATATTATCAATAACTTCTTCATATGTCATTCCAATACCATTATCTGATATTTCAAATATCTTCTTATCTTTGTCTATAGCAAGCCGAATGTGAAGATCAGTATCATTACCTAAAATATCCGGTTCTGTTTGAGCACGAAATCGTAATTTATCCAAGGCATCAGATGCATTTGAAATCAACTCGCGGACAAATATTTCTTTATTTGAATACAATGAATTAATAATAATGTTCATCAACTGCTTCACTTCTGTTTTAAACACATGTGTTTCTTTTTTACCTTCCATACCTTCCATACATATCTCCTTTTTTCTTGTTCCAGTTATTTATTTTCATTGTTCATAACTTTTATGATTGTGTTCTATAAGTTATGGTAATTTTTTCGATTGTCAACCCCAACGGAAAAAATAAAAAAAAGATGATCCGCGAGTATTTACTATTCTAATTCCAAATTATTGTGCTTCAACCCTACAAGGTACATATCTGTGTAAAGGGGTGGCGGCTAATGGATCACGATGAGTATTTTTGGTTAAACGATTCACATTAGCACCATATTTTTTTCCATCATAATGCAAACCAAATCCATGGGGAATAATG
>PDZT01000199.1 GCA_002753105.1 Deltaproteobacteria bacterium YD0425bin50
TTATATTTTCAAATTAATCTAACTTAGCAAGATTAACAGCGCATACTTTATACTCTGGAATTTTTGCAATTGGATCTAATGCTGCATTCGTCAATACATTTGCTGCATTTTCTGCAAAATGAAATGGTATAAAGACAGTACCCTCAACTGCTTTTTCAGATATCCTTGCCTTTGCAGTAATATTTCCACGACGAGAAGAAACTTTAATATGTAATTGATCATAAATCCCATATCGTTCAGCATCGTTTGATGAAATTTCAATAAAACATTCAGGTTCACAGGTGTTTAAGCCATCTGTTTTACGAGTCATTGTTCCTGTATGATAATGATACAATACCCGTCCTGTGGTTAAACTTAAAGGATACTTCTCATCAACCATTTCATTGGGCGGCACATAATTGATAGCATGAAATACGCCTTTACCATGTGAAAATGAGCCTTTATGGAGCACTGGCGTTCCCGGATGTTTTGCATCTGGACAAGGCCAGTGAATGCCATCTGCTTCGATGCGATGGTAATTGATTCCCGCATATGATGGAGTTAACGATGCAATTTCATTAAAAATTGCACTGCTTGAATCATACTTTAAAGGATATCCCATTCTCGATGCGAGATCACAAATAATTTCCCAGTCTGTTCGACAATTACCCGGTGGATTCACTGCTTTTCTGACACGCTGCACTTTTCGTTCTGTATTTGTAAATGTGCCATTTTTTTCTGCAAATGCACATGAAGGTAATACAACATTGGCAAGCTTTGCAGTTTCAGTCATGAAAATATCCTGTACCACAAGAAAATCTAATTTTTCTATACAATGTTTCGCATGGTTAAGGTCTGGATCGGATACAAGCGGATTTTCACCAATAATATACAGGGCTTTTACTTCTCCGGTGTCAGCTTTGGGAATCATTTCGGTTGCTGTAAATCCGGGTTTTGGACACAGATCACTTACACCCCATGCCTGCTCCATTTTTTTTCGGCCATTGGGATCGCTGACTTGTTGGTATCCGGTAAACACATTTGGCAGCCCCCCCATGTCACAAGCGCCCTGAACATTATTTTGTCCCCTTAATGGATTTAGGCCTCCGCCTTCAATTCCAATATTTCCACAAAGCATCGAAAGATTCGCTAAGCTTTTTACATTATCCGTTCCTGTAATATGCTGAGTAATTCCCATACAATAAAAAATACTCGCAATAGATGCTTCAGCATACATCATGGCTGCGTCAATCAAATCTGATGCTGGAATACCCGTTATTTTTTCAACATATTCAGGTGTGTAAGCTTCAACAGTCTTTTTCAGTTCTTCAAACCCAACGGTTCTATCATCAATATATTGCTTATTCAGCAGACCTTCTTTTATAATAATGTGCATCATGCCGTTGATCCAAGCGATATCCGTTCCTAAATTGGGTCTGATCCATATATCAGCGAATTCTGTTAATTTAATTTTTCGGGGATCAACAACAATGAGCTTGCATTTTTTGGCTTTTACAGCACGTTTGATATAATTTGAAATAACAGGATGATTTTCAGTGGTATTGGAGCCGGTAATTAAAATCACTTGGGCTTTGTCAATATCACTAATCGGATTGGTCATTGCACCACTTCCAAAAGCTGCGGCCAGACCGGCCACTGTTGAAGAATGTCAGAGACGGGCGCAATGATCTATGTTGTTTGTTTTCAGAACAGCCCGGGTAAATTTTTGGATCACATAGTTTTCTTCATTGGTAATTCGTGCAGACGTTAATACGCCAATATGATTTGGACTATGCGTTTCTTTAATATGAGTTAAATTTTTAGCGATGAGGTCCAAAGCTTCATCCCAACTGGCTTCTCGAAAGTTCCCGTTTTCTTTAATCATCGGGGTCGTTAACCGCTCAGGCGAATTGATGAAATCATAACCAAATCGGCCTTTAACACATAAACTACCATAATTCGGCGCAGCATCTTCTACTCCATTAATCATTTGTACCTGATTGTTTTTAACATGAAGATTGATCTGACAGCCAACACCACAATAAGTACAAGTTGTTCTAACAGGTTCTGTTTCACAAAGTCTTGCTTTAAATCTGGCATCTTTGGCAACCAAAGCGCCAACAGGACATGCCTGCACACATTCACCACAAAAAACACAATCGGAATCTTTTAATGTCCGATCACCTGCAGTAACAATTTTGGTAGATGCTCCACGATAGCCAATGTCAATGGCATTGTTGACCTGAACTTCTTTACACGCCTGTACACATCGACCACACAGAATACATTTTGAAAAATCTCTGATAATAAAAGGGTTTACTGATTCCATAGGATATACTGATTTACGCTGAACAAACATATCACCCGAAACCTGATACTTATACGCTAAATTCTGAAGTTCACAATTTCCGGATTTTGGACAAAGAAGACAGTTATGATTCCCTGATGACAATAGAAGCTGCAGCGTTGTTCTCCGTGATTGAATAACCTTTTTCGATTCAGTTTGAACAACCATGTTTTTAGCAGCAGGCATAGCACATGAAGCCATTAAACTTCTTGCTTTTTCAACTTCTACAACACATAATCGGCAAGCACCAGTAGGGGTTGTCCCTTTTAAATAGCATAATGTTGGAATATCAATATGATTACGCCGCGCAACTTCAAGGATCGTTTCACCATCCTGAAAATGATATTCATTTCCGTTGATTGTTAATGTGTTTTTAACGTTCATTCTTTCTCACCTTCTTATTGATTTATCTTACTTATGATTATTGTTTTTATTAACATTCATGAGCCATAAAATTTAAAATTTTTTTACAAAAAGTATTTCAAAAACAGCCTTATATGTCAACAATTAAAACTAAGGTGGACGGGTTGGTAAAGACCAAGTTTATCAATTAATTTAAAATTGCTTTTTATAAGCATTAACATTATTATTGTTCATTATACACAAAACACTGTGGGATATTTCCGATATTTTATCAATAGATACAGTTCGCTCAATATTTGGAGTAAGGAGATGCTATCATGGCAGAAGTCGCATTCAACAGAATAGGCATACTTCACCGTCTTTTCTATAAAAATAAAAATACTATTGTTTTTTTGTATTTTCCTAAAAAAATAAGTTGATCAGGTTACCCACCCATTGGGTGAGATGAAAAAAATAGTGAATTTGGAGGGAAAAGCTTATGAAATAAGCTCAAAATCGTTGAGTGCAACAAAATTTCTCTAACGAATCGCTCAATTTAGGTACTTATGGTGCATTTCAAATGAATTGATACCTGTTTTTATCACAAAGAGATTTAAGGTAACGCTTTGCGGCTTAAATTCGGTATCAGTTCATTTGCGACAAGCCATAAATATAAATTTCCCTGATCAATGTTGAATTTCTTATCATTTTTCAGGCAGTGAAACAGGTTGATCTGTATTTTCACCTTGAGGATTATCTTTTAAGAGATTTTTTAATTCATCGACAAAAGGTCTCATCTCATGGATCAACGAACGGTATTTGACATAGAGCTTTTCTTTTTTTTCAGGTGGTATTGTACGTAAAATCTCTTCTGTTTTTAGGATATAATGAATGCCCTTATTGATCAAAATTTTATCTATGTTCCTGAAATCTGGTATAACAAGCTTTGGCAAAATTGTCTGTATGCTCAATAGAATAACAAATCCAACTGCACTAAATTTGATAAAAAAAGAAATTAAATCTACCCAAAACCCATACCCGGATTTTGTTTTGTTTTGTTTTGGTTGCGATATTTCAGGAAGTTTAATTAAATCCTCGTAACCATTTTCAATGAGTTTTTTAAAATAGGATTCTTTATCTTGGGCCAATTTAACATAGGCCTGATTCAGGTTTTCATCTTCTGCAATAGAGCAAATTTCAGGAATGTATAATAAAAAACGATCTTTTAGTTTTTTTAGAATAACCGTATATTCCAAACTGTTGTAATAATCTAAGCCTTTGGTTTCCATAAAATATTACGATCTCCTCCTGTTATTAATTTTTTTTACGTGATAAGTATCCTAAATTTTTTGTGGAATTTGTAACCGAATAGGTACGCTTGTTACTATATTATTCTTGTCTTGCTTTCAAGTACTTATTTTGATACAAATTTATTTATTTCTGATTTTTATAATTAACTACCTCACAAGATTGAATAATTATTATGGATTCATTTCAAAAACAAGCATACCAAGGTTCTTTACCTAAAAAAGTAAGTAAAAAAGATGAAACAAACATATCGATAATAGAACCGCCACATATTCAAACAAAAAAGCCTCATGTAATCGATGCTGGAGAAACATTTAAACCTTTCATAGGTATCCCAAAACCTGAGCATCAGACAAAACACGATGAAAAAGATCAAAAAGAACATGTTATTGATGAGGAAAGAGAAAAGCAATGGCAGGCTCAACTTGAACTCCTGAAACAACAAGCCCATAATGAAGGGTTTGCGAGTGGGTTTTCTAAAGGTGAAAAACAAGGCTACGATACTGCTTTTCCAAAGGGCGAAAAAGAAGGATATGATGTTGGATTAAGTAAAGGTCAGGCTGATGGGTATGAGGAAGGATTAAAAAGAGGACATGAAGAGGGTATTGAACAGGGGAGAATAGAAGGACATGACATTATTGCTCATATGCAAGGGATATTAACCCAAATGACATTATTTTGGGAGGAGTTAACTTTTGTTTATGAGGATAAAATCATTAACCTTGTTTGCCGGATTGCGGAAAAAGTAATATACGCGCAGACTGACATAGATCAAGAAATTGTGAAACGAGCGATTATCAATGCTGTACAACGGATTCCTGATCCTGTTGAAATTACAGTTCAGTTAAATCCAGAAGATTATGAATATATTGAGTTGACAAAGGAAGATTTTTTTCAGGCCATTAAAGGATTAAAACAAATTTCTGTTATTGCGGATAGCATGATTCTACGCGGAGGATGTAGAATTGAAACGCATGCAGGCGAAGTCGATGCAACATTAGAAGCTAGACTTAACGCTGTCACCAAAAACATTCTTGAACAAAACCCTAAAAAAATTCGGTAATGAGCCGTTTGCTATTGACTCACCACATCCTGTGCCATCAAATTTTTATGTAAAATTTGGTAGTCCTTAATGCCCCCCTTCCATGTTCAGAGTTCAGAGGGGCGTCTGTCTTTTTGTGGCACTTTCAGATGCAGCACGTCGTTTAGCATGTCTCAATTCCATTTGCCGTATAATTTCATCCACTGAATTTTTTCGATTCGGCAGAAAATATGCAAGCAATACCTTTATATCATAACAGGTAAGTAGAGGGATTTGATCCTGATACAGCATTTTGTTTTTTGTCATAAAAAGCATAGCCATCATGACAAGAGCCATGTGATGATACCATGCATTCCATCCACGAACCTGATATTCAGCCATTCCTGCCTGACCTTTCGCATCTTCGAAAGCACGTTCAACCCAATACCGCTGAGCTTCCATTTCAGCTAGTACCGAAGTCGGAGTTCCATCAACAGTATTTGTCAGGCAGTATCTAATCTCATCGGGAGACTGGGAATCCCGACGTATATAAAGTGTCCAGATTCTTGCTTCATCCTCTTCACCGTCCCAGACCCAGACTTTACATCGATATGCATAAACTTCCAGCGAACCAGTTGTCGTATCCCTAACCTTTATACGAACAAGATCGTCGTCATTCAGACTTTTAAAAAGATCATCAACACGGATCGGCTCGCATTGAGCTTGTAATTTTGTTGGCTTACGACCTTTGTTTGAAATTCGCTCCGGAATCATAGGTTGAGGATCTTGTTGATATACACGTTGATCGGAATGAACATGAACAAGAAAAATTTCTGATGCATCTTCCAACGCTCTGCAGAAAGTAGGGCTATTTCCGTAAAGTCCATCTGCGCACACGTAATCAAAGCGTACACCGAGCTTTCTTTGCCGAAGTACAATTTCAACCGCCAGCTCCGGCTTTGTTTTATAATCAAAACGGTCTTCAGGAACACCGGCTTCACGACAACGTTTTTTATCATCAGTCCATTCATTAGGTAAAAACAGTTCCGTATCAACAGGAATAACACGATCACCTGCACATAAAGCTGCGAAAACGGCTATCTGAGAATTTTCTGTTTTTCCAAGACGGCCGCTCCACTGCCTTGCTACACCTACGGAACATTTTCCTTTTTTTATAAAAGAAGTTTCATCAAGCAACAAACCAGTACGTCCGGTTCCACCGATAAGTCTGTCTGATTCCACGGCTACTTTGTTTATCACAGCACGAGCATCCCAAGGTGAACTACTAATGAATTGCTGAAGTGTTTCATAATCAGACTCAACTACATTTTCTTCCATTCTTTCTATATTACGACGGTCAGATTGTATCAAGCCGCAAATATACTGATATGCAGTATCTGTATTATTATATCTATGGCAAACAAACATATTTCCGAAATCCAAGCAAAAGTCATTCAGTTTTTTGCAATATCCGTGATGGACATAATTTAGACTCCTTTCACCAAATCAGTGTCTATCACGGTATTTCATGATAGTAATTGCTATGCCTATCATGTCAGAACTCCTATGTCAATATTTAAGTTAACAAAGTAGAATTAAAAAAGAAATGTAACTTTTGGAAATTACAAATCGAAAATCTATGAGTTAATACTGAGAATTTTCCTGTCCTCTCGAAAATAAAGCCATCATCAATTCAGCGGAAACTTGATTATCATTGATGGTTATCTCTACAAAATTTTTATAACCCTGTTTTACTTTTCCGGGATTATCTGTAATTAATCGAATAACATCAGATAAAATTTCATAGGTCATTTTTCTTACTCGTGAATCTTCATAAAAAGCACGCCAATCAGTTCCACCATATTCACCTTGACCTCGATAATGCTCCATAATTTTTTCAAAATTTTCCTGTTTAGCCTCAAGGCTGCCACGAGGAAAAATGTGTTTTAAACTGAACTGAACTGCGTTAATATAATGTTTAGCGATTTTTGATGTATTCGTTTTATTTCGTTCAAATGTATAATACAAAAGACTTGAAAGCAAAAAATTTTTACGCCATATTTCTCTTTCTCTGATTTTAATTAGCTTTTCAACAGCAGACCATATCTTGAAATTGATTATGTTTGCTTCTTTGTTAAATTCATTTAGCGTTTTTTCAACATTTCTTAAGGATGTTTTTTTCTTAAGACAAGATTCGTAAAATGAAAAAACACGTTTATTGAGTTTTTTGAATTCATTCGTTACAATATCTTTGCTAATGAGTTCAATCATGCTTAAGGGAATAAGCTTTAATTGTACAATTTTTTTTTCGTTTTCAATACGTAATGCTTCATCTTCAGGGTCCTTTGGGTCATCCTGATCTTGGCGTGTAATGGCTTTAATGTTTTTTAATCCAATACAAAGCAATTGAAAAACAGAATGAATTTGTTGATCAGTTAATTGCGTTATTTTAACTAAATATGTCAAAAAATCTTGATCTTTTTCTTGCAATAACTTAGCTAATGTTGCAAATAAAAATTGAATAAAATGTTTTGTTTGGTCATGCTGATAGAACCCCTCCCAATCAATCCCGCCATCAGGTT
>PDZT01000016.1 GCA_002753105.1 Deltaproteobacteria bacterium YD0425bin50
ATTTATGAGAATATAAAATCCTGATATTCTTTTTATGATTAATAATCAACCGGTAAATTCAAATTAAGTTAGAGACACAGGGGATTGCAGGTGATAGTATTCCATATGATTTTCCAATGCCGGGAAAAAAATTATCTAATCGAATTGCAGTATGTTTTTTAAAAAGGCCTCAGTGCCTGAGTACTTACAATTATTTTAACAGATTGGGCAAATTTACTGGAGATCAGCAAATGCTGGTATTGACACGAAAAATTGGCGAATGCATTAACATTGGTGATAATATTGTCATCAGTGTTATTGAAATCAGTAAAGGAAAAGTGAGATTAGGCATTGAAGCTCCAGATCAGGTGGCGGTTCTGAGAAAAGAATTGTATCTACGAATTAAAGAAGAGAATATTAGGTCATCTAAAGGGACCCCCTCTGATCTAATAATGGCTGCGCGTTTGCTCAGAGAAAAACATAGTGAGGTTGAATAGAATTCATGGAGATTGAAACCACTCAATTTGGTATTATTCACATTGAAGAAGAAAATATCATCACCATGCCGCAAGGTATGCCCGGATTTCCCGGATGTGATCGTTTTGTTATATTTGAACGTGAAGAGACATGGCCATTTTATTGGTATCAATGCGTGGATGAGCCTGAATTGGCATTTGTAATAATCGATCCATTTTTATTTAAACCCGATTATTCAGTGAATACGAAACTTGTTATGGAAGAGATGCTTTGGCAGGATGATGAAAAAGACAGTATAAAAATATATACGATTGTGAATGCTTCCAACAGCAGACCTAAGGATATTACTGTAAATCTTTTAGGTCCTATTGTGATTAATACGAAACGAAACCAAGCCATTCAGTGGGTAATTCATAACAAACCCTATTCCCATAAATATCCACTTTTTTTTCCTAAAAAAACAAAAAATCAATAACTTACTGAATTTATAATATAAAAATAAAATTCAATAAGTATAAAAAATTACTCTTAATTTTTTTGACGCTTCTTGATAGAGAGGCGAATAGCGCGCTTTCTTTAATTAACCTCGCTTTTAGTTATACTTTTTCATCATAAATAA
Source organism: Deltaproteobacteria bacterium YD0425bin50 (assembly GCA_002753105.1). Lineage (GTDB taxonomy): Bacteria > Desulfobacterota > Desulfobacteria > Desulfobacterales > YD0425bin50 > YD0425bin50. The sequence goes on from PDZT01000016.1 coordinate 1,076, forward strand.
GACCGATCATTTCATCAATTTTCTTTTCTAAATCAAGAACTTTTTCAGGCGGAATTTCACGGATCAATTTGTTGTTGTCCCTGTTTAGCACCTTAACCATAGTTCTTCCCGTTCCATTATGTTTTGCAAACTGTAATCCTACATTATGGATACGACTTAATTCTTGTTCAAGTTGATCCAATTTTTCCTGAGAAATATTCGCATTTCTTTTAGCTTCGAGCTCTTGTTGCTGCTTATTTTGCTCCTCAACTTCTTTTTGTTGCTCTATACGCCTCATTTCGCTCGCTTTTTTGAGTTCTTCTTTTCTTCTTTCTCTTTCTATTTGAATGATATCTTCCTGATTAGATTGAGAATCAACTTGTTCATTTGTCGATTTAGTTCCAGACTTGAACGCTGTTGTATCCATCTCACTGGATCGTATAGTGGTATTACCAATTGAACCAAACATATTACACCTCACAATACTTAGATTGTTTTCATATAAATGTTAGAAAGCAAATGAAGACTCTTGATTCGCTTGTTGTGTTTGTCCAGAATTTTTTGCCCAAGAATCAAGTTTCTCCATAATGGCATCATATGTTTTAGAAGAGATATCTGGCAGTGATCCACCTAAAGCCTCCTTGGCCATTTCAAAACCCTTAGTTATAGCTGCTTTAATATCTTCAAGTTTTGAAGTATCTCCTTCAGCTCCGGAAATAGCAAATTGAAAAATTCGTTCCGCAGTCTTATCAACACCCAATTCACCATCGGGCGCAATCAACGCATTTGCTTCCGCTTTTGCTTGATCATCAACATTGATGGACTTACCAGAAAGTGCATCCTGAAGTGTCATTCCTTGGCGCTTGATCAAGTCAACAACTAATCTGTTCAGTCCATTATCCTCATCGGAGTTTAGATTCATTAAATCGCTTGCTACCTTAAGATTGCGATCATACGTTACAGATGTATCCTGTTTCGTATTAAGTTCAACCTTATAATCATCCGCTTTTACTTTATCTGTTGAAGTTGAATTAGATTCCATTAAAGTGGATGTTTGTACCTGATAAACGCCCTGCATTGATTTTATTCCACTAACTTGCTCGATCATAAATACCTCCATCTACCATAGGCTTTATCGATTTTGTCTCGGTTACCTATCGCGGTTAATTGGTTATCGGTTTTTTTTAGATATTCTCTTAGTTTACTTATGGTCATATTCACATGCTCATTTGCTTTTTGAACCAATTCAACATGGCTCATATTCTCAGTAAAACCAACTGCATTTAACTCATTCACCAAACAGCTTTGCTCTTCAATCCACTGATCAATGTGTTCAAATTCATTGGATTCAAGAGCTACAAGAATTCGATTGCTCTGTTCAATAATTTTAGAATACAACTCAAGATGAATATCAGACGGCAAAACAAATCCCTTTCCGATTATACCCAGTATTCAGACTTTGGTGAGATTGCACCTGCGGATTTGCATACACAGTACTTTTTTTGGTTGTTGTTTTAGCTGCGTGCTCAAATCCTTCTTTTAATTCTTTTAATAATTTTTCAACTTCATCTACTTTGGAAATATCATTTTTAACATTTGCTTCTGTTAAGCGCATGACCATATATCGATATAAATCTGATAAATTATCAGCCATCTCTCCGCCAATTTTTTTATCTAACGCGCAATCCAATTCTGTAAATATCGCAATAATCTTTGAAATGTTTTCACCTCTAATATTGGGTTTATTTTCTTTTATACCTCTACGGGCAAAATTCAAAAATTTTTGCGCGCCATTGAGCAACAACAAAAGTATCTCTTGTTTGTTGTGTGTTACTTGAGCAACGGCTTGATTATATGGATTATAATTTGTCATTGTCATTGCATTTCCCCAAATATTTAACATTAAACATATTGCGTTATTATCAATTTTTAGCGACTAGTGAACTTAAATTTGAAATCTGTTGATTCAAATAATCCCCTGTGGCCTGATATTGACCCAGAAGAAGTTCTAAGTTTTGAAATTGTTTGCTTAAACGCGACTGTGAAGTTTCAATCCGCTTTTCAATCTTAGAAACCTGACTATTAATCTCATCAATAGATTTGTAAATACCCTTTGCTTTTGTGGCGAGCAAGCCGTTCGATTTATCAGCCATTGTGTTGAGGTTGTTGATCATACGTACAGCAAAACCTTCTTTACCTTGATCTGTACTGGTAAAAAACGTTTTAACCTTCTCAAATTTCGTATCTAACGCATTATTTAATTCAGTGGATTTAATTTCTAATTTGTTTTCTTTGTTTAACACAATACCCAAATCAGACAATCGACTAAACCCATCCGTTCCAAGAATTTTGCTGGTAAGTGTATTTTTTAAAGAAGAACGGACAAGATTCGTTGTGTTGTCTCCAAAAAGTTCACCAATTTTTTCACCATCTTTTTCATATTTTTGATAAGTACTAAATTGTTCATGAACCTTATTATAGGCATTCACAAAATTTTCAATTTTTTTATATATGGGATTTGTATCTTGTCGAATGGTTAACGTGGTTTTTTTGTCAATTCCTGTTTCATCTGCTTTAAGATTTAAGGTAACTCCCGGAATAACATCAGTAATTTTATTGGAATTACGACGAATATTTTCTATACCATCTACAGAAATAATCGCGTCCTTAGCTTCCTGAACCTGCTTCAGAGATTGGTCACTATCTGAACTCACCAGTCGAGACAGAGCCTTTTTTTTATCTTTACTTTTATCTGTCTCATCCGTCTCTTTTTTATCTTTAACAGCAGACTCTACATCAATAGATTCAGATTTTGACTCAGACGAAGTAAAGTTAGAATCAACAAGACTGACTTGAATACTAGAAGCCGCCCCAGTAGATTGAGCAGTTAATGAAAGGAAATAATTATCGCCATCAAAAACTACATTTGAACTAACACCTGCACTGGCTTCATTAATTTTTTTCGATAAATCACTCAGTGTATCTGTAGCTGAAACGCCAATTGATTTGGATTCTCCAGTTCCTATTTTGATTTGTAAAACACCTTCTCCAAGCGTTTCATCTTTTTTAAATGCTCCGCTATTGAGTTTTTGAGATTGAGCAAGCTGTTTTACAGTAATGCCATATGATCCGGGAACTGCACCGGATGATACTGATGTGGATAGAATAGAATCATTTTGAGATGTTGTGGTAACCTGATCAAAATCTGATGCTGTATCCAATGCTTTCATTGCATCATACAAAGAGTTAATCGATCCCTGAATATTGCCATATGCAGACAACTTCACTTGAAAATCGGCTTCTCGCTGTTTAAGTTGCGTAACCGGCTTACGTTCTAGCTCGCCAAGCTGATTTAAAATACTATCAACATCGATGCCTGATATTAATCCATTTGATGTAATCTGCATAGTAACCTCCTATGACCATATAGGATGTATATCGCTTTTTTAGAGTGGAAACACCAGAAATAAGGTATATTATAACTTCTCTTCTGGTGTTTGTCACTCTTTTTTTCATCCTTTTTTAGCCACCAAGTAAACTTAAAGCTGCTTGAGGTATCTGGTTGGACTGAGCCAACATAGCAGTACCCGCTTGTTGCATAATCTGCGTCTTGGTTAATGATGCGGTTTCTTCTGCGAAATCTACATCGAGAATACGAGACCTTGATGCACTTAAATTTTCTGAAATGTTTGACAGGTTATTGATTGTTGATTCAAGCCTGTTTTGTACAGCACCCAAATTCGAACGCATATCATCTACTTGTTTTAATGCACTATCTACCGATTGAATCAGGGTATTTGCGCCTTTAACACTTGAAACATCTGCATTTGAAATTGAACCTAGTGCCTGAACATTACTTTCATCCAGATTCGTGAAACCACTTTCAGCACCCACTAATGTCATGGAATCCTGCGCTGTAATGGTTACTTTACCTGTAACACGCAATGCACCAATTGCTGCGGTAAAATCCGTTGTATCCGGTTGTCCATTTTCCACATGACCGCCACCTCCAAACAAGAGATTGGAAGTTCTGGCATCTTTTGTGGAAATCAGAATATCTCTTCCATCTTCAGCGGTAAGCAACAATTCACCGTCTTTGTTGATGGATGCTTTAACGCCTGTGATGTATGTCTTTGAATTGATTGCGCCTTGCAACGACCCGTCAGCGTCATTTTTTTCAAATCTCGTTGGACCAATTTTTACACCATTGATCTGTAAACCATCATCCTCAATCGTACCTGTACCCACATTTTTGTATCCCTCCACACCCAACTGTGTACTTGCTACATCACCTGTGGATAAATCTGAACTTTTGAAAGTTGTTTGAGCAGAGGCATAAACGCCTTCCAATAAGGTATGACCTTCATTCGTTGAATCATCCATATTCAATTCCCGAATGTTATTAATCCGGGCAGCGATGTCTTTGGCAATACCCTTACCATAATCCATATCGGTTTTATCCGTTAAGGATGCATAGTCCGCAAAATGAAGACTGCCACCAAAATCTGCATGAGCGATATCTACTTTACCCATGTTTTCTATTGTAATGGTTGCATCACCGGTGGTAATAGAAACTGCTGGTGTGCCTTGACCTTCCTGAATACCAATCGTACCTGTATCACCTGCGGCTGCCGTTAATGCAATCCGGTCACTTGTGGATTGAACAATTCCAGCCTGTTTACCAAGTTTATTGGTTCTTACACTTTCTAAGTTAACGCCAATCGTTTCATTTGCATTGGCTCCAACCTGGAAAGCAAACCCTGCGAAACTTCCATTAAGAATGTTTTTGTTGTTAAATGTTGTAGTTTCTGCGATACGGTCAATTTCTGTTCTGAGCTGATCAACTTCCAATTGAATGGAACTTCGATCATCATCAGTAAGCATTTCACTAGCTGCCTGAACCGCAAGTTCACGCATCCGTTGTAAGTTCGTTGTAACTTCCTGCAGTGCGCCTTCTGCTGTTTGGGAAAGCGAAATACCATCATTTGCATTTCGTACTGCTTGATTATACCCACGAACCTGAGCTGACATTCTGTTTGAAATACCCGAACCTGCTGCATCATCTTTTGCAGAATTGATGCGAAGGCCAGAAGACAACCGTTGTAAAGAACGGTTTAACCCAGTGGATGTTTTGCCGAGATTTCTTTGCGCATTCAGAGATGCGATATTAGTGTTGACGACTAAGCCCATAGTATCCTCCTTGAAAGAATAAAATTATTTATGACATCCATGCCATTTACATTGTTAATATTTGTTTTTGTTAATTCAACCTTACGTTTCGCTTTTATTCAACTTATCGGATGACTGCGCAATTACTTTAATTTTTTTTTAAATCAATGAGGCTGACAGGCTTATCTTTAATAAAATGATTCCACATGTGCTCATACCCAATTTCTAAATAGTCACAAAATAAACGTGTATTAAATAAAGGATAGGTCGTTCGATGATCGAACAGTTGTTTTTTTAGGTTTGTTAATTGTGCGGGGGATTGGGCTAATGATATGGCAATATTCTCGTATTCATCACTTGTTTTCGCAATACATTCAGAAAGGCCAATCGCTGACAGAATACTTGACGACATTCGGGATGCAAAATGACGGCCTGTTAAGGTAATTACCGGAACCCCTGCCCATAACGCATCACTTGTTGTCGCCGCACCATTAATAATCCATGTATCTAAAACCAGATCAGCGAATCCCAATCTTACGATATGATTCTTTTTTTCCATAGGATCAGCAAAAATTAACCGATCTGGATCAATACCATGTTTGGCTGCATATTTTTTTAAATTGCTTTCAGCTAAACGGTTTTTACGAAACAGCCAAAGAACACTTCCAGAAACAGCATGTAATATACGTATCCATGAAGCAAATACGTTTTCATCAATTTTATAAGATTGATTAAATGAGCTAAACACAAAACTATGTTCAGGTAGTCCTAACTCTCTTCGTGAATATGTCTGATGAGATTGAAACTGGGAATACGTGTTGACCTGATAACAATAAGGCATATAAACGAATTTCTCGCTATAATTGGATGCATCTTCTGGTGGGGTAACTCGTGAATCGGTTATCAGATAATCAAAAAAATCAGCGCCAGTTGTGCCTGCTAAGCCAAGATATCGTACCTGAATTGGCGCTGGTCGTAATGCACAAATTCCAATACGGTTTCCTTTCATGTATCCAACAAGGTCAACGAGAATATCAACACCATCATCATATATTCGTTTTGCAGCTTCACTATAGCTTAATGCATTTAAGTCAGTAAAACCATCACAGGCTTGTTGAATACGCTCTCTCTGTTCACTATGATCATTATTTCCATAGGCATAACAGTTAATTTGAAAACGGCTTCGGTTATGCAGGTTTAAAAGTCCCAAAATCAAATAAGATGTAGGATGATTGTGAAAATTGTTTGAGAGATACCCAATGGTCAATGGGTATGGTTTAACTTTCCTTTTGGCAAAATCAACATTAAGAGATAGCGATTTGAATCGATTCGAAATAGCGCTGCTCCATGATGATGCAATCCTATAATCTCTTTGCGAATCCATGTGCCGACATAAACTCATAAAAGGTGTTTCTGGAGTTTTTATACCCAGTTCAAAACTGTCTTGCGTCACAATATCCAATTGATCATCTATAGAGTCAAGCTCATCCCATGCGCAGACCATGCGTAGTTGATGAGCAAGCTGTGCAACAGCATCTCCCAAATTGGGATTCAGATGAAGCGCTTGTTGAAAACAGCTTATGGCCTGTTCAGATTCATGAATGTCCTGATAAGCAGTCCCTAAATTAAACAACGCCTCCACATCATGTGGATTGATAGAAAGTGCCTGTTGATATGAAGTGATAGCCTTATTTATCTGGCCAAGTTGTTTTTGAGTATTGCCTAAATTGTTGTATGCCTGACCAAATTTCGGGTTTAGTTGAATCGCCTTTTCATAACAAGTAACTGCTTGATTGAGTTCACCCATGATATAATAAGCATTTCCCAAATTGGTATGCGCCTCTACAAAGTTAGGATAGAGTTTAATTGCTTGTTCACATGAGCATATAGCTTCCTGTATGTTTCCCTGATGAAGATAAATTGCCCCTAAATTGCAGTAAGCCTGAACATTTGATGGATTGGCGTCAATAGCCTGTTGATACCACTGAATTGCACGCATTATATCTCCAGACCGTTGGTAGGCATTGCCAATATTGATATAGACGTTGGATAAATTCGGATTTAAACGAATCGCTTGTCCAAAACAGGCTAATGCATCATTTATATGATCCGTATCCAAATACGCAGTGCCTAAACAATTATAGGTTTCTGCTGGATTAGGATTCAATTGAATCGCCTTGGTGTAGCATTCAATCGCTTCTGAATATTTTTTTTGTGATTGAAGTGTCATTCCTAAATTATGGTAGGCTTCAAAATAATCAGGCTGAATCGATACTGCACGATGATAATATTCAATTGCCTGAACAATTCTTCCTGTATCTCTATAGACATTACCTAAATTCAATGCGGCTTTTGCATAATCTGGTTTTAGCTCAAGACATTTTTGAAAACAGTCAATGGCCTGATCTATTCTCCCGGTTTCATGGTAAATAATGCCAAGGTTGTTGTAAAACATTGGATCATTTGGATTCACGCGGATGGCTTGCCGGATATTCATAATTCCACGTTCACGCTCACCACATTGATAATATAAATACCCCAAAAGATGAAGACATGACGCATGAAGTGGCTGCTTTTTAAGCATGGCTTCATATATGACCTTTGCCTGTTCTAATTGTCCTGATTGTTGATACTGTAATGCCTGATTCAACAAAGATGCGTTATCTGGAACTCGCTGTGCCTTTTTCTTTTGTTTTCCCATAAGTTATACCCATGATTCAAAAAAGTTGATAAAATGACTACCCCTGACGCAACGTGTCATAATGACATAATTTCTTAACCTACTTAAATTATTTAAAATAATAATTTTTTTATTTTAACTCCTATGTCATAATGACATGGATAATTGCACAACTATTTTTATTTTTTTCCCGATCATTTCCGATAATATGTTTATAAGTACCATGATTTCTCTTTGGCATAAAAATAGCAATCTCTTAAATGTTAAAAAACGATGAGGTTTTTATTTAATTTTTATTAACAACGTATAATATATGGAGATTAAAAATGCGTATCGTTAAATTACTTACACTACCCATCAGAATACCTATGATTATAGCGGTTGCTATTGTAAAAGACTTTTATTTTACTTTTAATAGACCCTCAGTTGAAGAATGCGAACTGATTTGTGGTCCATATTTTAAACGCCAATAATATCTGGCAAGTGAGGTTAAACCAAAGCTTATGCAACTCTACGTTAAACTCTATGATGATTGTTTTGATGCAAGCGCTTATTCCATTCTTCTTATTGACCGATGGATTCATCAAACAGAATTGTTAAGACGGCTCTCAATTATTCATTCTATTGAACGATTTTAGTATTGTCGATCTGTTCATCGATTAATCGTTTGACTTTATGCGGTAATAACGAAAGAATTGGGGGATTATGAGGTTTGCCTGTTTTTAAGTGAAAATAGTTATAACCTACGATTCCTACAGCGGCCAAGTAAAGAGTGTATTCTGTTGGACGCTTTCCTTCCTGAATATCTTCATTCACTTCTCGCATTTGGTTTTTTAGAATTTCAAGATGTTCTGATGTCATGGTTCGAAAAAGCATTTTCCATAATTTTATCATCTCTGCATCATCAAGCAAATGATGTTCAATTTCTTCAGGGCTTGCAAATATATTGTCTAAAAATTGTTTAATCACTATATGAACATGTTCTTTCATTCGGTCTCCGAGTGTATAATAAATTGGTGTGGAAAAATGTCATTTTCATAAAATACATAATCCAAACTAAATTGATAGGCAATAGTATCTTTGTGAGCACAAGGTATCCATAATTTGAAGTTCTGGTCAACGGTTGCATGGAGTTTATCGTTGCAGGTTGTTGGTATTGGCTCCACAGTTACAGTGTCTATATACCATGTCTGAAACGAATTGGTTTGAGGCCATCGATCACGCAATTGAACATGATAAAACGTATTATCTTCTGCCTGAACACAGGGAATATCCATACTCAAATTCTGGTCAATAATTCCACATACAGCATTTGTCAAGCCTGTTGGGTCTATCGGTAAAAATTCTGTAAAAAAACAACTGATAAATTCTTTTGATTGAGAATAACCCGTTGCATTCTCTTGATGGACAACCAGTTGAATCGTATGCGTAGAACTGTCCGTATTTTTGGGAGTATAGGTAACGACAAATTGACGCTGCAATACTTGAGAAATCGTTTGGTAGATACCTTGAAGCTGTTCAGCTTTAGGCGCATAAAAATACTGTGCTCCAGTTTCCTGAGCAATTTTTTGTAAGACTTGGCTATCTGCATCTCCTAACCCAATCGTAAACACACGAATTTGCGATTGAATTGCATGCTCCAGCACTGTTTCAAGAGTTGCCATAGATGATGATGTATCCTGACCATCCGTCAAAACAACAATAGCTTGTTGATTGGGCTGATCTTGCGTATCTGTAATGGCTTTATATATCGCATCATATAATGCTGTTCCGCCCTGAGCCTGTCCATCCACTGCCTGAATCAATGCCTGTATATCCTGAGTAAATTCCTGAGTTACAGTAACTGTATTATTAAAATTGATAATTTCACCTGTATCCAATTCACGCATGGTTTGAATGAATTGAATCACTGCAGATTCCATTGACTGAATAGCATTAGTCATGCTGTAACTATAATCCAATACTAACGCCACAGAAATCGGTTGATGTTGAACACTATCTGGCACAACTGTGATTTCTCGCTCTGGAAAACCATCTTCATATATTGTGATATTTTGCTCTGTCAATGTAGTGATAGGTTGATTATATAAATCCGTAACAGTGAAGTATAGTGTTATCTCCGGGCATGTTTCTGTAACTATTTCAGTAATCGTTACATTCAATGGAGCTTCTTCGACTACCACTTCATAAGCGCCAAGATCAATTCCACTATGCTGCGGCCGGGCAGAACCTGAAAAATCTGTATTCGGTGCATTGGTTAATGTTCCTGCATCAATACAGGGTGAGGTTTCAAGTAAATGATAATCATCTGTATCTGGATTTTGAAATAACGGATGTTGATTAAGCAACTGATAACCGATGATTTTTTCATCCTGAATAAGCGAAAATTGCAAATTCAGAGATTTTGTTGAAATCTGCATATCATTGTTCCAGAGAATACTGTTACTGAGCATCAGATGATGCGTTTTATCTAAGATACCGTATCCATTGTTATTCACGATAGTTGAATTGATGATCGTCACTCGTGATGCAGTTTCACCAATAACTATGCCATCATGCAAATTTCTTGCGATAATACAATTCACAAAACTTGCCTGACCTGCATTGATCGATATTCCGCCACCATATCCTTTAGCAGCCCCCTCTTGAATTTGATTATTATAGATCAGACAGCTTTCAAAGCTTGGACTTGAATTGCCTTCAATACAAATGCCTCCACCTTGGGCTTCAGCCCAAATTGCTCTGGCACTGTTATCTTTTATCATGCAGTGTTGAATTTTAGGCGATGCATTTTCTATATAAATACCGCTGCCAAACGCTTTTTGCCAGATCGCATTGGCACTGTTTCCGCTAATCGTACAATTTTTAATCAGAGGTGATGAGCCATTTCCAATAAATATTCCGCCGCCATGCGTTTTGGTAACAGTTGCATTAGCTTGATTAAGAATGATGAAACAATTATCAATAGTTGGTGATGAGTTATTGGAAATATACATTCCAGAGCCTGAAGGAATGCTTGGATTTTCTACAGTGACCTCATCAGTCTCAGATGGTCTAAGGTAAATGGTGATATCCGCATTCGTGGACATATTTCCATGCATGATTGTAAAGCCTGAAATGATAGTATCTCTTGTTTCACGTCCTGTAATGTAAAACGCCCTACCCTGATATTCACAATCAATAATGCAGCGATCTGGGCCATGTTCGGACTGTAAAGTAATTGCCTTGCCATTAAAATGGATAAAAAGATTCCCCACGCCACGATATGTTCCGTCAGATACAATCACCGTATCGCCAGATTGTGCTAAATCAATACCTGCCTGTATTGTGGTTGCATCTTGCGGGACATGAACTGTCGCTGCTGCCCAACTGCTCGATGCAATCAACAAGCATATCCAAAGGCTTTGAATTCGTTTAGGGGTTTTTCGCATCATTTCTCCAATCTCCCTCTCTTATCTGTTCTTCAAAGGTGATAATCGTGGTTGCCAATTTATCAGGTTTAATTTTTAAAACATGGGCAACAACGCCATATGCATCAAGCTAAGAAAGTCCCGTAGGGACGACCTGTTTGTAGCAATGTATGTTCATCCCTATATCAAGCTCCATCGGAGCGGCCTGTTTAATTTACAGGTCGCTCCTACGGAGCTTAATTTAGGTGGATTCCATTTGCTACAAACAGATCGCTCCTAACAGAGCTAATAAATAAGCATATCTCCTTAGCTTGATGCATATGGCAACAACGCTGGTATGATTTCTTTGAAAAAGAAAAATATGATCAGTGTCTAAAATAAACATGACGTCCCGACTGTGTTACTTACTATTCTGGAAAACTATAGAATTAACTCTTTCTTTACTGATACATTGAAATAAAAAATGCAGTGCTCCAAATAATAAGTTCAACTGATCAACACTGTACGCTTCGCTATTTTGAATAAATTGATTCTTGACTAATTTGCCGAATTCCCAGAATCTTCCGTCTGTAACAATTCCATAAACTGGAAGATTTGAATTGTCATTCAGTTTCTGTGCCGCAACCAACTCTGCCGCACACTGCCCCCAACCTTGTTCAAAATCATTTTTCTTTGCTTCTACAGCTATCAGCAACGGTTTTTCCAACACTGTCTTTCCAAGTATAGAACGCGTAGCTATGAGATAATCTGGAGTGCCAGAAAGTTTTTGATCATAGGTCAACGTTTTCTGAATCCACAACGCATATTGACTCGCATAAGTCTTATACACTTCTCTGAGAACTGGCAGAATAATCAGTTCAGAACGTGATGCTTCAGATGTATATAAATCAAAATAGTCCTTGTTAAATGTAAATTCTGCAAGAAATGCTGCTGGCGTTTCGATGTCTGAAACTCTGATGAACGATTCTTCAAAATACGTAATCTGAAAATCCTGCTGAACTTGAGAAATATGTTTATAGTCGCTAAATGCCATTTTTTACATTCCCGGAGTGATCGCTGAACTTCCTGATCCCGCTCCTTCAACTTTCATTGCAAAATCATCAAAAAATTGAGTATTTCTAGGTAGGTTCTGACCGGGGCTATCTAGGAAGGAATGTATTCCAATTTCTTCTATAGTTGCATCGAAAGATTCCGATGTTAACCTATTGTCTTCGATAACAGATAAACCATTATTCCATTCTACCAAATCAAATAAAGGATAGTTCCAATTAACTATTCCTCTTCCATAAATGTTCTCCCCTTGAACATATGTCGTTATTTCATTATATCTATCACCATTTAATTCTTCAAATTCTTCAATTTTGACAATAATACTAGACCATTCATTAATTTCGTCATCTGAAACAACATTAGGGTAAGAAATTTCATCAAGTCTTTTATGCGCAATACGACTAATCGACCCGTTTTGTTTGATCCAAAGAACAAGATATAAGTTATCATTTCTTATTTCATCAAACCTATCATCTAACATGGTTACCCAGTCAGGTTGATTACGTGTATTATTGTTTACCCTGAAAAAAGAAACACCATAGCAGTTAGTTATGTTTCCAGAAGTGGTATGGGTATCCAGTCTAAAAGAAAGGCCTATCATATACTGGTCTGCTATAGTTCCCCGATCACCTAATTTAATTTTAACCTGAAGCGCATAACTTAATAGACCTTGATTGTTCGACCGAGCTGTTGAAAGGTTCGCAACATTAGAGGAATTTTGCCAGTTAACACGAATAACCACTTCTTCAGAACGAATTTCAATTGCCGCGTTCTGTCTTGCCTGTCCAGTAGTAGTCACATCATAATTTCCGACACTCGCTACAAGACCTGTAAAATCGCTAGTCATTATAGTTTCTCCACCATCTGCTACATTATCAGTATTCCCACCCACTGATCCACCTAAACAAGCGGTTCTCTCAAACACAGATGTTGCACCTTGCGGCGACTTTCCTTTTGAAGAAATCATTACACTGGTATGCACAGCAATAGCTTTGTCAGTCGTATTAAACGGAAAAGCCTGAGCTGCATAATCCCCTAACACTGTTATCTCATTTAATTTATGTACCCCATTTATTTCAGATCGGCTACTGTACTGATAAACATACTGGCTTTTCAATGTAGTTGTATCTACAATCTCAAAAACACCATAACTTTGTGGAAAGATATTAGGATTCGTTATAATCAGAGAACCTCCATTTGCTACGTTTGGATTAGATGGCGGATAAGTAATAGCCACTACAGTTGTTCCAGGAGTTATTGTGCCAGTTAAAAGTGTAGATTGATGTAAAGTAAAATTAAATACAGAATTACCGTCAGGTCCAACTACATTGGTATAATTGTATAACTTGTATTTGCTGTCACTTCCATAAATACCTAAAGTACCTGTGGTAGGGATAGTATATCCGGGCGGCATACCTCCCGGAAATCTTAGAATCATAGTATTTCCAGCATTAGCCTGAACTACTCTGTAATAGTAAGGATAAACAGAAAGCTCGAATTGACCATCTGATCCTGAATTACCCAGTTTAAATATTTTCTGATGATTATTTTCTAAGACTTGATTTTTAGTAACTTCTGTGGTCGCCTGTTTATATCTACTTGCAATATACCTATATCCCGACTCCGAAAGCATGTATGCACTTTCTGCAAAATGAGTATCAAGTTGGCTTTCGGTTGAAGTTGAAAACATACTGACCATGACTCCAGATAGAGACGAAAAAATCACAAGCGAAAAAATCACCACCATTAATGCATTCCCTTTAGAATTGTACATGGTTTTGGAATGATAACTTAAACTTAGCATAATCACCTCCTCTTAATTTTATTTTATATATTTTTTTGTAAATTAAATATTCCAATTTACAGGTGCATTATAGCCTTTATTTCGTCTAGGGTTAATGATCGTTGTGAATGTTTGGACATCAGGTGGCAAGTCTGATCGATTAAACACAATGGTTATCTGAATGGCCAGAAGATCCTGAATTGGCTCACCTGTTGCCCAAAGTATGTTGTTAGGAAAATCCTTATAGCAGGCAATTGTAAATGAACTTAAATTATTAAGTATTGTGTTCCCCTGAGATGGATTACTCCCATTGACATTCAGTTTTAGTTCATTACCTATGAACCCAATAGATCGAGTGACTATAGGAATATTTGAAGCAGGCTGCATTTGATAGACAATAGCATTTGATGTAAGAGGAGGAGTAATATCAGTTAAATTTTCAAATTCTAATATCAGACGTGTAAAAGCGTATTGTGCCTGTTGAGCCATACTCGCATTTAAGTCAGCAAAAATATAGCCTTCGATTCCTTTTACAAAAAAAAGGCTGCTAAACACTCCAACAATCCCAAGTAAAACTAAAGACATAATCATTTCGATTAAGGTAAACCCTTTTTCACTGTTCATCATCATTACGCCTATCTAATTCGTAAATAATACAACAACACTCTGACCTTCACGTTTGTGTTTTATGGTTAATTTAAGGATTCCATCATTTTGAGTTCCGACAGTTTCTAAGCCTGTAACTGGATCAAAGTTAATCCAGTTTGCAATCAATTCAAAATTTGTCTGATAGGGATTGATACTGGTTCCGTACCGGGTACAAAATGTCGTCCAACCATTTCCTTGTTGTAATAATAATTTATAATCTCCAATAATAATATTCATTGCTTGGGTGAGCGCAAGATGATCCTGAGTTCTTAAAATGGGAATTCCGCTTCGTGTTAATGCTGTACTTGTAAATTGATACATTAAACTTCCCAAAATAGCGCTGATAATAATGACGATGATGACCTCAATAAGCGTAAATCCGTTTAGTTTATCTTGAGATGGCTTGAGCATCTGCTTTGTGCCTTCGTATCTGAGTTATACACATTGTTAATGAATAAAACCTGTATTGGCTTCAATGGTTATAGTAGGATCGTTACAAATAGTAAGCGTTGCTGTACCTGCACTTCCAAAACTATCAAAACATATAGTTTGTGGAGTGAGTCGTATCATGGTTAAAGTAACTGTATCAACTGATTCTCCGGGTAGAATCACTTTCGTATAAGGTGATACATTCTTGTAAAGCCAATACGTAGTAGAAGAGTTCAGATTCAAACACCATTGTTCATTTACAGTTACTTTTTTCATGGATTTGAGCTGCGCATAGCGTAAATGTCCGATCACTTTTTTAGCTTCACCTGTTTTTTCAAAAAAGCCGGCGGAATTCATTCTTGACAGAACAACTGCCCCTACAACTCCCATGATCATCAGCACAGCTATCATTTCTATCAGTGTAAACCCATCGGTTTTTTTTAAAATTTTTCTCATAATCTAATTGAATCAGCCTGTTTTTTTGTAAAATGAAATTCCCACCTGATCTATATGCTCTTTGAGTTCCTTATGGTTTAAAAAATGATAATCTACAATATCGACCATATAGGGTATGGGCAACACTTCGTTAATGAAGGATTTGTACTACAGCCTCTTTTAAATGCGAAATCGCTTTTTCGAAATTCTGAAACCGCTGGTTCCATCTAATATCTTGATTCGTCATTTATGCGGGCATCCCAATAGGCATTAGACTAATAGGATAGCCATATTCCACCAAAATATCTTCTTGCTTTCCAGATACATATTCGATGAAATCCATCACTTTGTCATCGTCATTCCAATCAATTCCCTTTATAAACACCCATAAATGATTCGAACTACTTGGGCTATCAGTGATATTTCCAAGCTTAATTTCAGGATATTGTTGTCTGGCGTAGTCCATAAGTTCGTTTATCAATCTTTCCTGAACATGATTCAGAGTCATTTTCTGATCTCCTTTAAAATCTCTTCTACAAAAATAATAGCTTTATCTAAAGTACGTTTCGCTTTCTTTTTCTCAATATATTCACCCGAATAATCTGCAATATCTCTTACTTCCTGAACTATATTAAGAAATCCTTTCAAATGTGAAAAACGTTTGTTTCCCCAAATAAACACTTTTGAAAATTCAGCTTGAACCCAATCATGACCAATTTTTTGAGATTTCGGTCGGAAACCTTCTCTGAATAGAGCCGCACCAGCAGCCTGAAACATTGCATAATATGCTCTGTTGATACATGAATTGTAATATTCCAGTTCAAAACAGGATTTTGCAGCATTAAGACTTTCCTCTGACTTTCTCAGATAAACATCTTTCATAGATAATTCTCAAACAAATCAGCCATTACACATTAAACCGAAAATGAACAATATCACCATCCTGAACAATATAGGTTTTACCTTCTAGCCGGATACTGCCTTTTTTCCTTGCTTCTGCATAACTGCCCACAGCCATTAAATCAGCATATGAAATCACTTCTGCACGAATAAATCCTTTTTTAATATCTGAATGAATTACTTCTGCTGCATCATAAGCCGATGTATGATTTTTAATTGTCCATGCGCGTACTTCATCTTCACCTACAGTAAAAAAAGAAATCAGATCAATGAGACTATAGGAAGCTTTAATGACGCGGTCTGTTGCCGAGGCGTCAATTTGAAATTCTTTTAAAAATGCTTCGGTTTCTTCTGGATTCATTTGAGCGAGTTCCTGTTCAAGTTTTCCACGAATAACCAATGCGTTGTCCTGTGTGAATAACTCCTCTGTTTTTGGCAAATCGACATTATCATCTGTATTATTGAACAAAATAAGCATGGGTTTTGCCGAAAGAAATGCAAAACCTCTGAGTACACGGGCATTTACAATTTCTGCATTCTGGCGAAGTGATTTTTCATTTTCAAGCATCTCTTTACAGATGATTAAAAGATGCTGTTCTTCAAGATCAATGACCTTGCCTCTTTTTTTGTCTAGTTCCAAACGTTCTAATCGCTTTTCAACAGATACCAAGTCATTCAATATCAATTCCTGATTCAGTGTGCGAATGGCTGTTGCAGGCTGAGGTGCATCCATACCATAAGATTCAAAATTTCGGACAACATGAATCAATGCATCACAATCCCGAACACTATTCCATTGAGTTTGTTCTAATTTTTTATCTTTGTTTGGCTGCTGACTTTTACCGGGCAAAAAATATTCCACTTGCGCATAAATAGTCTTTCTTGGACGAAACATATCGCTTAATACATCCACGCGGGTATCTGGCACGCGAATCGTTCCGATTCTGGATTCCGTTTTATTACCAATATCCATAAATTGTTGAGTTAATGCTTCAAAAACAGTTGTTTTTCCTGATCCAGAAAGACCAATAATTCCGAGTTTCATTTTTTAACAATGCCTCCTAATGTTAAGGGCAATAATCATTCGCCCATGCTTAAAACCAAATCGTTTTTTTAATATAGCTAACATATGCATCCATTTCCGCTTGTTTTTGATCGTCGCGCCATCCATAAAATTCTGCCATAATATTAGCCACTTTTTCAGCAAGTTCGTTTTGTTTATAATGCCAGATCATCCATTGGGCTTCAGTACGTCGGCATAAAACATCTGTAACATGAGGTGCATTTTCATGGGCTAAAATAAACTGGATTTCTGCTTTGCAATGAGAGTAGCCATCAAGTAAGGGTTTACCTAAACTTGGGTCTCTTTTTATTTCTTCAAGAATCTGTACCGCCTGCTTACCAAACTGCTGATAGAGATAATCAAGCTGTTCAGGCCAAGCCACATTTTCTAATCCTTTATGTTTAAGCTCTTGATCAAAATCCTTTCGAGTGATTCCGACTTTAAAAGGAATCATGGAAAAGCCTTTTTGGAGATATCTCGAATTCTTGAATTTTGGCAGATAGCCTTTTTTAACTAAATAAAAGATTAATTCTTCTGCCATAAGCCGGTGTGTTGTTGATTTTCCCCCTGCAATAGCCACAACGCCATCTTTGGTTTCAAAAATTTCATGAGAACGGGATACCGCCGATTCATGTTTTGCGTTTTTTTCGCGAATCAATGGTCTTATGCCTGCAAATGTTCCAATAATATCATCATACGTCAGACGTGCATGTGGAAAAAGCCGGTTCACTGTACTGAATAAATAATCACAGTCTTCTTTTTTGCACCAAGGATGATCCAAATCTTTAGACTCAGGATAATAAGCCGTATCTGTTGTGCCAATAACTGAAACTTTCCCTCTTCTTAATACAAAAAAGAAACGGCCATCATCAACAGACCTGACGCCGAATGCATTTCGGTTTCCGAGTCTTTCCTGAGGCACCACGACATGAACGCCTTTTGTGGGATAAATTTT
Organism: Deltaproteobacteria bacterium YD0425bin50; assembly: GCA_002753105.1. Taxonomy (GTDB): domain Bacteria; phylum Desulfobacterota; class Desulfobacteria; order Desulfobacterales; family YD0425bin50; genus YD0425bin50. Next base: position 19,577 of record PDZT01000016.1, read on the forward strand.
TTCTTCACCAAATGCAGTCTGTTTTAACAGTTCATCTGTCCATATCCCCACGGCTGCCACAACAGCTTTCGCTTTGATTTCAATGATTCTATCAAGTATCTGGTCATACACAACAACACCTTTAACCCGGTCATGGGAATCTTTTATAAATTCATTTACTTTCGCATAATTTAAAGCAATGGATTGGCCTTCAGAATATATCAGACTTTCTTTAATGAGTTCTAATGTGACTCGTGCATCATCACAATTCGTATCATAATAGAAGCCTGCCATGAGCATTTTTCCCAAATCAGGATCATATTGCGTAATTTGGGGTTCAATTTCTTCTACAAATTCCGGTGAAAAATATTTGGATTTACGGTAATTTTTAAACCGGGTTCCAACATTTGAGACTAAATCATAGAGTGTTAAAGCTAACCGGATATCTCTTGGTTTGTCTTTACTTTTTTCATATGCACAATACATAAATCCCAATGGCCTGACAAGATTGGGCAAATGATGCATGAGCCAGTTACGCTCAGTGGTAGATTCCCGAACTAAATTTACGTGCATTGAGGAAAGATACCGTAGCCCGCCATGAAACAATTTGGATGAACGGGATGATGTGCCAAAAGCAAAATCATTTTTATCCACAAGACAAAATGATAAATTCCGCAACGCAGCTTCCCTTGCAATACCCGCTCCTGTAATACCGCCACCAATAATGATAAGATCATACTCTTTGGTTTGGGTTTGAGAAATATGCTGTTCTCTGAATGTGGGATTCCATTGTTGACTTGTCATGGTATGTATTCCTCCTTGGGCTGAGTAAGTTATGTCATGATTGTTAATTTTATTTTTTTAATGATTTTAAAACAATTATCCGTGAGTTTCAAATTAATATATCATTAACATACTTTTTTAAAAAAAGCTGTTGTTAATAATTAATAAAAAAACTTGACAAGACCTATTGGAACATGGCAAAGATTTTAAACATGACTGAGCGCTTGTTCACTTTACAAAACTATATCACTACCCTGTATTATACCTCTTCATTTCACCAACTTTCTGTTTTCATTAAAAAAAAATATCTACCAAATCTGATTCTCTTAAAAAATTTCAAATCAAAAATCGAAAATCGAAAATCAGATATCAATTCAACCCCATTGTTTCAAGGAGTATAAATCGTCATGGAAAACGAAGTCTATCATCCGCGTCATCCTATTCGTGTGGTCACAGCGACTTCACTATTTGATGGTCATGATGCAGCGATAAATATTGTTCGCCGGGTTCTTCAAGATACAGGTGTTGAAGTAATTCATCTTGGACACAACCGTTCAGTGTTTGACATTGTTTCAGCCGCAATTGATGAAGATGTTCAAGGCATTGCTGTATCAAGTTATCAAGGCGGACACATGGAGTATTTTAAATATATTGTTGATCTGCTTAAAGAACGAAATGCTCAACATATAAAAATTTTTGGGGGAGGCGGAGGTGTTATCGTACCTGATGAAATTAAAGAACTTGAGGAGTATGGTGTATGCAAAATATATTCTCCTGAAGATGGTTCAAAACTCGGCCTGCAGGGAATGATTAACCATATGGTTCAATTACTTGATTTTTCAACAACGGATCATGCCCAGTTTTCATTTGACCGTTACCAAGAGAAAAATCATCTGTCTATTGCTCAGGCGATTACAGCGATTGGACACTATTCTCAAACTCAGCAAGGCAATCTTGATCAATTAAGAGAGTTTATCAGGAAACCATTATCTAAACAGGTACCTGTGATTGGTATTACCGGAACAGGTGGCGCAGGCAAATCGTCTCTTACAGATGAATTAATGGTTCGCCTGATGAATGATACAGATAAGCTTGAAGTGGCTGTCGTGTCTTGTGACCCGTCGAGAAGAAAAAGTGGCGGAGCGTTGTTAGGTGACCGTATTCGAATGAATGTTCTATCCAATCCACGCGTGTATATGCGAAGTTTAGCAACACGACGATCTAATCTTGAAATTCCTGCTGAACTGCCAAATGTAATTGCGTTTTTAAAAGCCTGTCAGTTTGATCTTATTGTTGTAGAAACTGCTGGAATTGGTCAAGGCGATTCAGGTATTGTGGAACATGCTGATATTTCACTTTACGTCATGACAAGTGAATTTGGAGCAGCGTCCCAATTAGAAAAAATCGATATGTTAGATTATGCGAATTTTATTGTAATCAACAAATTTGATAAACGCGGGAGTGAAGATGCGATTCGGGATGTGCGTAAACAAGTTCAGCGAAATCGCAAGGCTTTTGAGAAATCACCTGAAGACATGCCTGTCTTTGGAACCATTGCCGCAAAATTTAATGATGACGGCGTAACAGGACTTTACCATGCGATTCTTCAACGATTAGCTGAACACCATGGCCTGCACATTTCCACATCTTATACTACGCCTAAACAGAAACTCTCTTCTTCCAAAACCATTATTGTCCCCCCAGAACGCATAAGATATCTGGCTGAAATTTCTAATACGATTCGCACATATCATCAAAAAACGCTGCAACAACAGGAAGTCTTGCGTAATATTTGGCATCTTCAGGCATCCGCAGATATGTTATGTCAGCAGGCTGATGAATCCATAACCGGTCTAATTAAAGATAAAATTAACTCTACAAAACCAAATCTTTCCCCTGAAACTGAAAAATTAATGAGCGAATGGGAAACTGTAAAACAGATTTATTCTCAGGATGAACTGATATATAAAGTTAGAGAACGTGAAATTCATTTACCCTTATTTCGAAAAACATTGGCACAAACGCGAATGCCTAAAATTGCACTTCCAAAATTTGAAGACCCGGGAGAAATGTATCGATGGCTTCGAAATGAAAATATTCCGGGGAGTTTTCCTTATACTGCTGGTGTGTTCCCTTTAAAACGGGCTGATGAAGACCCAACCCGAATGTTTGCAGGAGAAGGCGATGCTGCAAGAACAAACAGACGCTTTAAATTGCTTTCAGCAAATAGCGATGCCAAACGATTATCAACCGCATTTGATTCTGTAACGTTATATGGACATGATCCTGACAGAAGTCCTGATATTTATGGCAAAGTCGGCACATCTGGAGTGAGCATCTGTACATTAGACGATATCAAAATACTGTACGATGGATTTGATTTATGCAGCCCGAATAATTCAGTTTCAATGACCATTAATGGCCCTGCGCCAATGATGTTAGCTATGTTTTTTAATGCGGCAATTGATCAACAAGTTGAGCAGTTTAAAAAGACTCATGAGCGGATTCCTTCTACTGAAGAATATCATCGTATCCGAAGACAGGTTTTGTCAACTATTCGGGGGACAGTGCAAGCCGATATTCTTAAAGAAGATCAGGGGCAGAATACCTGTATTTTCTCTATTGATTTTGCATTAAAAATGATGGGCGATATTCAGGAATATTTTATTGAGAATAATGTCCGCAATTTTTATTCAGTTTCAATCTCAGGTTATCATATTGCAGAAGCAGGTGCTAACCCAATTACCCAATTGGCGTTTACGTTAGCGAATGGATTTACCTACGTTGAATATTATTTAAGCCGGGGAATGCACATTGATACGTTTGCACCGAATTTGTCGTTTTTCTTTTCAAATGGAATGGATGCTGAATATACTGTAATTGGTCGAGTTGCACGGCGGATTTGGGCAATTGCCATGCGGGAAAAATATGGAGCTTCAGAACGATCCCAGATGCTTAAATATCACATCCAAACATCAGGTAGATCACTACATAGTCAGGAAATTCAATTTAATGATATTCGCACAACGCTTCAGGCACTATGTGCGATTTACGATAACTGCAACAGCCTGCATACCAATGCGTTTGATGAAGCGATCACTACACCGAGTAAAGAATCGGTTCGGCGAGCTTTGGCCATTCAGATGATTATTAACCGGGAATGGGGGTTTGCAATGAATGAAAATGTCAATCAGGGCAGCTTTATTGTTGAAGAGCTGACCCATCTTGTTGAAGAAGCGGTATTGTGTGAATTTGACCGAATTACTGCGCGAGGTGGCGTTTTAGGCGCTATGGAAACCGGATATCAGCGAAGTAAAATTCAGGAAGAATCCTTATATTATGAACATTTAAAGCATCAAGGTGAACTACCGATTATTGGCGTGAATACATTTTTGGAATCTGACTCAGATCAACTTACCTGTGTTCGGCGTTTAGAACTATCAAGAGCGACTCCATCTGAAATTGAATCCCAATTAATACGGCATAAGGACTTTATAACCAGAAATGTGTCTCAAACCCCTGCTGCATTAGAAAAATTGAAACAACAGGCAATTAGTGGAAGCAATATATTTGCAGAATTAATGGATACGGTTCGAACTTGTAGTATTGGCCAAATAACACAGGCAATGTATGAAGTTGGCGGACAATACAGACGGAATATGTAGATAATTAAGAATTAAGAATTAATGGAAGGAAAAAAATAATGAATGAAGCTGTGATTGTAAGTGCTGCACGGACGCCATTAGCTGCATTTAATGGATGTTTTAAATCGATAGGAGCTACTCAGTTAGGAGCAATTGTTATTAATGAGGTGGTTCAGCGAGCTGGAATTTCACCGTCTATGGTTAATGAAGTGATTATGGGAATGGTATTGCCCTGTGGTTATGGACAAAATCCTGCTAAACAAGCAGCAGTATTGGCAAAACTTCCTTGGGAAACAGAATGTTTAACAGTCAACAAAGTCTGTGGTTCTGGATTAAAGGCAATTATGCTTGCAGCTCAAGCTATTCAACTTGGAGATGCTGATATTATTGTTGCAGGCGGAATGGAAAATATGAGCATGGCACCTTATTACTTAGACAAGGCAAGATTTGGGTATCGAATGGGTAGTGGTCGATTGGAAGATCATATGCTTCATGATGGATTATGGGATATTGTAAATGATTTTCATATGGGTATATCCAATGAATTGTGTTCAGAAAAATATCAAATAAGTCGGGAAGATCAGGATCGATATGCTGCAGAATCCTACAGACGAGCATTACAAGCCGTTTCGCTTGGAAAATTCAAAGAAGAAATTGTTCCTGTAATGATTACATCAAAGAAATCTAAGGAAATCATTGATACGGATGAATGTCCTAAAGAAACGCCCTATGAAATTTTGGCAAAAATGAAGCCTGCATTTAAAGAAAACGGAGTTGGAACGGCTGGGAATGCATCTGTGATTAGTGATGGCGCTGCGGCTGTGCTTGTCATGTCAAAACAAAAGGCATTGGATTTGGGATGTAATATAATGGCAACCATTGGTGCTCAGGCATCTTATGGCATAGATATGAAATATGTGCTTGTTGCGCCGATTTGGGCAATTCCAAAATGTCTGAAAAAGGAAAGATTGACGCAGGATAATATTGATATTTATGAAATCAATGAAGCCTTTAGCGGTTCAACAGTGTCTGTATTACGTACCCTTAAGCTTAACCCGGAGAAAGTCAACATTAATGGTGGAAGTGTCGCTTTAGGTCATCCTATTGGAGCAAGCGGTTGTCGTGTACTGGTTACCTTGATTTATGAAATGATACGTCAGAATAAAAAAAGAGGATTAGCTTCTTTATGTTTAGGTGGTGGTGAAGCAGTTGCAATGATTATTAAACGATAAAAAATTCCCACCTTTTACATATACATTAAAAGGTGGAACGGGAGAATCTGTGTTAAATCAAAATTCAACAAAACAATTACTCCAACAAAAATTTGATGATATAAAATTACGTTTTGGAGTAGAAGAAAAAGACATTAACAGTGTTAAAAAATTGGTTGAAGCTACAGGTTTTTTTAATGAAGAAGAAATTGAAATCGCACAAGAACTAGTTATAGAAGGTTATAAATTAGGCGAACAAAGCAGCTATCGATTTATATTTGCTGATTATGATGGATGGTGTGTTGGATATACCTGTTATGGACGAATACCTTGTACATTATATAGTTATGACCTTTATTGGATTGTTGTTCATCCACAATATCAAGGTAAAGGTATAGGAAAGATTCTGTTAAAAGAAACTGAGAGTATGATTACAAAAAGTAATGGGAAGCGTATTTATGTAGAGACATCAATGAAAGCACAATATCGTTCCACACGACAATTTTATGAACGATGTGGTTATGGTGTGGCATCTATTTTGGAAGAGTTTTATGGTCCGGGAGATGCTAAAGTCATCTACAACAAAATAGTTCACTCGGAATAGAGCAACATTAAAAAAAACAAAAAGAAAAGAAAACATCATCTTTAACGTTTTCTTTTCTTTTCATTAGAAAAGATTACTCAATAACTAATTTTTGTTCATCAGGAATCTGCTTGAGTTGTTTCCACGACTTGCTTTTGTGATTTCTTTTGGTCTTTTGATTTTGATTCAGGTTTTTCCAAGCTGGCAATTGGAGTTCCAATCAACTCAATCAAAGTCATAGGTGCTGCATCACCAGCACGAAATCCAATTTTAGTTAATCGCGTATAACCACCATTCACATTATTATAACGCTCTTTTGCCTCAGCAAATAATTTATGTACTACATTTTTTTCTCGCATTACTGCAAGAGCTTGGCGTCTCGCATGCAAATCACCTTTTTTGGCTAATGTTATCATATTATCAGCCCAGCTACGCAATTCTTTGGCTTTAACATCGGTTGTTTTAATTTTTTCATATTTAAACAGGGAGGTAACCATATTTTTAAACATAGCTACACGATGACTAGATGTTCTTCCGAGTTTTAAGCCGCTCTTTCGATGTCTCATATAATCACTTACTCTCCTTTTTCAACTTTTTCTTCTTCAGGAATAATAAAACCATCTAATTTCATCCCAAGGGAAAGATCCATTTCGCTTAATACTTCTTTTATTTCGTTTAAGGATTTTCTCCCAAAATTTTTGGTTTTTAGCATTTCAGCTTCAGTTTTTTGAACAAGTTGATATATTTTTAAAATATCAGCATTTTTTAGACAATTTGCACTTCTTACAGACAATTCAAGCTCATCAACACTTCGATATAAATTTTCATTAAAAATTTTCTTTGGTTTATCTTCTTTTTGTTTTGAAATCTCAGGTTCCTTTTTTTCATCAAAATTGATAAAAGGATTCATTTGTTCTTTGATAATCTTAGCACTGAATGCTACAGCATCTTCAGGAAAAACACTTCCATCAGTCCATACTTCTAATGTAAGCTTGTCATAATCAGTACGCTGACCGATACGAGCATTACCTACAACATAACTTACCTTTTTTATAGGTGAAAAAACTGAATCTATAGCAATGGTTCCAACTGGCGGTGGAGGATTGTCTTTTTGCATATCTAATTTATTATTTACTGCCAAAGCATATCCTTTACCAAGTCGAACTGCCATGACCATTTTTAATACGGCATTTTTATTTAACGTGACGATTTTTAAATTTGGATTAAGAACTTCCACATGAGTTCCGTCACAAATTATATCTCCTGCTGTAACAATTCGTTCGCCTTGAGCTTCAATTCTTACATAAGCTGGATTTGGATCTGCTAATTTTAATCTAACTTCCTTGAGATTGAGAATTATTTCTGAGACATCCTCAACTACGTTATCAATAACACTAAATTCGTGAACTACACTATCAAAATATACAGAAACAATTGCTGCACCGTATAATGAGGATAATAAAGTTCTTCTAAGAGCATTTCCAATTGTCGTTCCAAACCCTCTTTCAAGAGGTTCACAAACGAATTTTCCATATATATTGGAGCTCTCCTCTACTGTAACTCTCTCAGGACATATAGTTTTTTGCCAGTTCATGTATTTTAGCACTTCAGATGACATAATGCTCACTCCTGGATTTTTCAAAATCCACTCAATAGTTTAATTTCACAATAAATAATGATAGTTACTAATTTATTTATTGCGTTTATTTATTTTGAATACAATTCTACAATCAATTGCTCCTGGATAGGCATGGTTATATCTTCACGAACCGGTAATGCTTTTACATGTCCTTTATAATTCTCCTTTTCTATACTAAGCCATTGAGGAAAGCCTCGTCTTACAACAGTATTTAATGCATCTGTAATAAACTGATTTGTTTTGCTCTGCTCATGAACTTCAATCACATCACCTATATTGACAATGTAAGAAGGAATGTTTACTTTTTTTCCATTGATCAAAAAATGACAATGTCGAACAAATTGTCTTCCCTGAGTTCTTGAATTTACAAAACCTAATCGATAAACAACATTGTCTAATCTGCGTTCCAGTAGAACCAGCAAATTAGTTCCTGTAACACCTTTTTGACGATTAGCCCGTTCAAACACATGATGAAATTGATCTTCAGATAAACCGTATATTCTTTTTACTTTTTGTTTTTCTCTTAATTGAACACCGTAATCTGAATATTTTGCTTTTTTAGCACCATGCTGACCGGGTGGATAGCCACGTCTATCAAAACTACATCTATCTGAATAACATCTGTCGCCTTTTAAGAATAATTTAATATTTTCACGTCTGCACAATCGGCATACAGAATCTCGATATCGTGCCAAATAGACCTCCTTATGTTTATTTATTGTTTCAAAACTTATTATACTCTACGACGTTTTGGGGGTCGACATCCATTATGGGGAATTGGAGTGACATCTTTTATCATGAGAATATTAAAACCTGCAACTTGTAGCGAACGTAAAGCTGACTCTCGTCCAGAACCGGGACCTTTAACATAAACCTCGACATTTTTCATTCCATACTCAATAGCTTTTTTCGCTGCATCTTCTGCTGCAAGTTGTGCTGCAAATGGTGTACTTTTTCTTGATCCTTTAAATCCCTGACTCCCCGAGCTTGACCAAGATAATACATTTCCCTGTGGATCAGTAATAGTTACAATGGTATTATTAAATGTTGATTGAATATGAACAACACCACTGGGTATTGTTTTTCTAACCTTTTTTTTTGTTCGGGATTTCGCCATCTTTAATACTATCTCCTATCTTGATTATTTTTTTGTAGCACTACCTTTTTTCTTTATTGCTGTCTTTTTAGGACCTTTTCTTGTTCTTGCATTTGTATGTGTACGTTGCCCATGAGCTGGTAGTGACTTTCGATGACGCAGACCTCGATAACAACCCAAATCCATTAAACGTTTAATGTTCATTGACACTTCAGATCGTAATTCTCCTTCAACCTTAAAATGCCCATCAATAAATTTTCGTATTTCGTTAATTTCATCAGCATTTAACAAATCACTTTTTTTACTGGGACTTATCTTTAAAGAACTAAGAATCTTCTTAGAAGTGCTACGACCGATTCCATAAATATATGTCAATGCAATTTCAATTCGTTTACCTTTTGGTAAATCTACTCCTGCAATTCTTGCCAAGGTTTTCCTCCCTTATCCCTGCCTCTGTTTATGTCTTTTATTTTCACAAATTATACGGACTGTTCCCTTCCGTTTTACAACCTTACATTTTCTGCAAATACGCTTTACAGATGCTTTCACTTTCATAACATTCTCCGCTTCTCTGTAATGACTACAACTTTTTTATTGAACTATCTTGTCTATTTTGATCGATAAATAATTCTACCTCTCGTCAAATCATATGGAGATAATTCAACAGTAACTATATCACCTGGTAAAATTTTTATAAAATGCATTCTCATCTTGCCTGAAATATGTGCAAGAATCTGATGTTTATTTTCTAATTCAACTTTAAACATCGCATTAGGTAATGTTTCTAATACTTTTCCCTGAACCTTAATAGGCTCTTCTTTTGGCATTTTTTGTCTCCAACCCCTCAAAAAAAAAACAAATACTACCGTCTTCCCTTGATTCTACCACCTTTTTTTAAAAAACCTTCATAATTTCTCGTAATTAAATGAGATTCAATTTGTGCTATTGTATCAATTGAAACTCCAATTACAATCAATAAGGCAGTACCTCCAAAATAAAAAGGGACATTAAATTTTGAAATCAGAACAGAAGGCAAAACACATACAATTGAAATATAACATGCGCCTCCCAATGTAATTCGTGTTAAGACTTTATTGATATATTCTGATGTTTTTTTACCTGGACGAATACCTGGAATATATCCTCCATATTTTTTTAAATTTTCTGCAACATCATCTGGATTATAAGTTACAGCGGTGTAGAAATAGCAGAAGAAAAATATAAACGCTACAAATAATAATTCATAAACAAAACTTCCCGGACTCATTGCTTCTGAGATAGCTTTCATAATAGGAAACTCAAAAAAGCTAGCTAATGTTGCAGGAAACATTATAATTGAGGATGCAAATATTGGCGGAATAACTCCTGACGTGTTTACTTTTAAAGGTAAATGAGTATTTTGACCACCATATATTTTTCGCCCTACAATTCTTTTAGCATACTGTACTGAAATTCGCCGCTGACCTTGCTCCATAAATATGATAAATGCAACCACGATAATCATCATGATCAACAGTATTAAGAGCATGAAGATATTCATTTCACCAGTAGATAGTAACCTAAATGAATTTCCAACAGCAACTGGCATTCTAGCTACAATTCCCGCAAAAATAATTAAGGATATTCCATTTCCAATGCCTCTTTCAGTAATCTGCTCTCCTAACCACATAATAAAAGCGGTTCCTGAAGTTAAAGTTATGATAGTCAATAAACGAAAACTCCAGCCAGGCATTAACACTATTGGAGCACCTCCCGGAGATACCATTTTTTCTAAGCCGATGCTTATACCAAAACCTTGAATAAGACTCAATATTACAGTTCCATAGCGTGTATATTGAGTAATTTTTTTTCTGCCTTGTTCACCTTCTTTAGATAAACGTTCAAGGGTTGGCACTACAACAGTTAAAAGTTGTAAAATAATAGAAGCACTGATATATGGCATGATTCCTAGTGCAAAAACAGATAAACGCTCTAATGCACCACCAGAAAACATATCAAACATAGCTAACAAGGTACCTTTAGCTTGTGAAAAAAAAGACTCTAATGCCACTGCATCTATTCCGGGTGTAGGAACATGAACACCGATACGATATACAAATAATAAAGCTAAAGTATATAACAACCGTTTTTTAAGCTCAGGTAATTTAAAAATATTCTGGAAACCTGTTACTGACATTTGTGTTTACCTTTACATTTCAACTTTTCCACCTGCAGCTTCAATTTTTGATTGTGCAGATTTGCTGATTTTAAGTCCTTTGACCATTACTGGATGAGTGATATTTCCTTGTGCGAGCAACTTTATCTCATCAAAAGTACCTTTTAATAAACCAGATTGTTTTAATAACTGCTCATCGATGATAATATCAACTCCCAATTTATCAATATCTCTTAAATTTATAATAACAAATTTTTTCTTATGAATATTGGTAAATCCTCGCTTGGGTAATCTCCGATGAATTGGCATTTGCCCACCCTCATACCCGGGTCGTGAAGTTGATCCTGAACGACTTTTATAGCCTTTAGATCCTCTACATGAAGTTTTCCCATGTCCAGACCCTGGGCCACGTCCCACTCGTTTTCTTGCTTTTCTTGAACCCTCTGAAGGTGATAATTCATGAATTTTCATTGATGATCTCCTCAACCTTTACCATATGAGAAACTTTTTGAATCATACCACGAATAGAAGGCGAATCTGTAAAAATTTTACTCCGATTAATTTTACTTAGCCCCATACCAATAATAACTTTTCTAAGTTTTTCTTGTTTTCCAATCATACTTTTTATTAAAGTTACTTTTACTTGTTTAGACATATTAATCTATCCTTGATACTTAAAGAGCTTCACTTTTTAATCCACGCCTTATAGCAACTTCTTCTTTTGTTTGCAATTTTGTCAAACCACTAAGAGTTGCTTTTACAACATTATGTGGATTATTTGTACCCATACATTTTGTTAATATATTTTTTAATCCCGCGGCTTCGAGCACTGCCCGTACAGGTCCACCTGCGATAAGACCTGTTCCGGGAGCAGCTGGTTTTAATAAAACCCGACCAGCTCCAAATTTTCCAATGACTTCACAAGGTATAGTATCTCCAGCCAACGAAACTTTTATCATACTCTTTTTAGCTTGTTCTATTCCTTTTCGAATGGCTTCAGGAACTTCGCCAGCTTTTCCTAATCCACATCCAACATGACCTTCACCATCTCCCACAACCACAATCGCACTAAAACTAAATCTTCTTCCTCCTTTAACAACTTTTGCAACGCGATTGATGTGGACAACTTTATCAATTAACTGTTTTTCATTAGTTTCCTTCATTATAAAGAAAATCTCCTTGTTAAAATTCTAAACCTGCTTTTCGTGCGCCATCAGAAACAGCTTTGATTCGACCATGATAAATATAACCATTTCTATCAAAAACAATCTTTTTAATACCTTTTTCAATTGCTCTTTCAGCAACAGTTTTTCCAATTATTTCTGCATCAGTTTGTTTAGGAAATTGATTATCCTTTGTCTTAACAGAGTTAGAAAAACTTTTCTCCATTGTTGAAGCGGCAACTTGCGTTTGTCCACTAATATCGTCAATAATTTGTGCGTAAATATGCTTTGCACTTTTGAATACAGTTAATCTTGGACGTTCCATCGTTCCTGAAATTTTCTTTCGAATTCTTTTCTTACGATTTATCCGAGACTTTTCTTTTAAGCAACTCTGGTTCATATCTCATATTTCCTTAATTCTAACAGCAATCTTTATTACTTAATTTTTTTTCAAGCTTATTTTGCGCTCTTTCCAGCTTTACGTTGAATGACTTCTTCTATAAATTTAATACCTTTTCCTTTATAAGGCTCTGGGGGGCGCAGGTAACGTATTGAAGCCGAAGTTACACCTAATAATTCTTTATCAATACTATATAGTTTAATCAAATTCTTTTCAACTGTTGCAGTTACGGCTTTAGGCAATACAAATGTTATCGGTTTTGAATAGCCAATATTTAAAATAAGTTGATTATCTTTTACTTCAGCTCGATAACCTATCCCATTTATTTCTAATACACGTTCAAAACCATTATGAGTTCCATGTACCATATTTGCAACCAAAGCCCGCGTTAACCCCTGTATAGCTATGGTTTTCTTCTTATCATCATTAGGCTGAACGGTTAGTAAGCCATCATTAATATGCAACACCACACTTGAATGAATGGATCGCTCTAGAACACCTTTCTTCCCCTCAACTTTTAAATTATTATGTTCATAAGTTATTTTAATTGAATCAGGAAGCTTAATCGGTTTTTTTCCCACTCGAGACATATCTTTCTCCTACCAAATTTTACAAAGTACTTCTCCACCCAAATTCTGTTTTCTCGCCTCTTTATCTGTAATAATTCCTTTTGAAGTCGAA
>PDZT01000200.1 GCA_002753105.1 Deltaproteobacteria bacterium YD0425bin50
TGTATTTCATTTTCTTTCCTTCTTATCTGGATACATAGTGATAAATTTAGTGATTCCTGTTGATATTTCTGTCATCCAAATTGTTTGAACCGATAGTGTTTTCCCGTTAGGCCCTGTTAATCTTCCTCTTATTTCATATGTCTGTCCATATTGTGTATAATCAGAAAGTTCAGCTTCAAGTGATAAAATCTGTCTTTGCAAATCATCTTTCAGTACTTGCCAGTTTTCTTTTGTGTAACCCACCTCAGCCAACCATTGGGATTTGTCATTTCGTTTTTTGAATGCCAATAAATAATTTTTCAATTTCTCATGAGCAATGAATGCGTTTTGAGAAAGTTTCACCTTTTTATCACACTTTCTTTTTTTTGTTAAGTCCAAGCATAAGGATTATACCAACAGGAAAAGTCATATCCTATCCATTTTCTTTTCTGAGACTATTCTTGGTGTGCCAACCATTGTTTAATATTTTCATATACTTCTGGTTGATTTAGCAAACCTAGATGCGTCACATTACGGCCTATCCACTGATTAGATTCTGGAAATAACAGATTCATTTCCGCATTTTTATGACGCCCCAATGCGCTGGTTAATGTTACCAGTCCATCTCCGATAACATAATCACCGATCTTGTTGGGTTCTTTAATGATTGTCCCGGCAATTGCATAACACTGCACATGGTCGGGTAAAGGAACAGCAATACGATTATCTTCCACATGCTCAAATCGATCATGTCCTTTCCAGTCTTCATCCACCAAATAACCATAACGCATATCCGTAACTCCAGCACTTCGAATTTTGCCCAATCGACTTAAAGGCGCAATGTATGGGTTGATTTCTAAAAAAAGATGTATCAAGTTGCCCAATTTTTCCAAAGGTGCTCCATGATGCGGAGTCCCTATGAAAACCATCTTTTGTAAATAATTCAGCCATGTATAACCAGCAACTTTTCCATAATGACAAGCACTTCTGGAAACAAGACCTCCCATGCTATGGGCGATAATCACCAACTCAATAGGCTGTGCCAACTGATTAATGAATGTTTCCATCAAATCGGAAAATGATCTGCCATTTTCTGAAATATGAAGGCCTGAATTATAATGTAAATAGATTGGCACGTATCCAAGATCGCGTGCCAAGAATGCTCCATGGTCATGACCTTGCCTGTTCCATTGCAAATCATTCATACATGACCCATGTACCATTAAGACAACTTTACCACCTGACTCCTGAATTGCCTTAGAGAAAGCCTGATCATCCATAGATACTGGTTCTCTATTCCAATGAATCTTCATGGAAATCGCAAATGGATTTCTTGATTCTACAAGATAATCACCAAGAACACCATTTAAAATTGCCACTACCGTTTTACGTCCTGAGGATGACTCACTTTTTCTTTCTGTGAATAACGATCTAAAATGATACAAAACACAATTGATTCCAGTGCCAATTATTTTAGACACTGTGCGGATACTCTGATAAACCATTCCCGTGATGCCTGTTGTTCGATGTTGATCTGGCGCACCAAAAATTCCTGCGATGGATATAGTATGGTGCAAATCTTCTACAATATCAGTAAGTCCAGTAACAGCGTCAATCGCTAAACGACTTGTACCTTGAATGTCAGACACGTTTATTATTGTTGTCATTTTATTTATCTTCCATGAATTCTTTAATTAAACATAGGGATCACAGAATTATACTAGTGGTTATATAAACATAACGACCAGAACTGGTTGACCCATATCTGTTATTATAACTACATTGATGTGTTCGATTTCTTCTTTTTGATTGAACGGTCAATTTTCTCAATCTCTAACTTATACTTTTTTTCTCCTTCTTTAGTGCCCCAATACATTAATACAAACACAGTTTTGTCATCAGGTGAAAAAAAATCCACCTCCATGTAAACAGTCTGCCCTCCATCCTTATATTTGCCGTTTCCTTCAGCCCAAATAAAATCGATTCCATTGATAACCTCTGGTTTCCAATCTCCAAAACTAATGTTTGTCACGTAATCTGCAATGATCTCATTAACATCTTTGACGGCATCATTTAAAGCGTCTTTTATATTTGCTTTGACGTCTTTTGACGGCAATTCCCAAATATTATATTCAATCTCTTTATCCTGTGAATGGGCAAGTATCGACACTTCTTCAGTATCAAACTGAACAATCCATGAGTCAGGAAAATCAATAGAGAAAAGAGGTTTTTCTATGGGATAATTATATGTTTTTGCAAAAACTGATCCGGACATAATGATAAAGTTCATTAAAAAAATCATCATGATACGCTTTTTCATAACAAATTACTCCTTTACTTTAAATGGGTTATGATGTTGATTCATCTTAAATTGGTTTATAAATTCTTGTAATGGTATATGATTCACTTGTTTTTCTGATTGATTAATACTGCCAATAACATTTCCGTTTTCAATACGAAGCCAGTATTCTCCGCAGTGTGAAATCGCAAAACCGTTACCGGGTTTTGATCCGGGACCATTCAATGCCAGTATCCATTCAGTATTCACAGGAAAGGAATCTAACATTGGCCTACAATGCATTCCATCACCCATCTGAACCACTAAACCAGAGTCCAGAAGTCCGCCAGCCAATGTTTCCAATACCAAAACATCCATCGTTGGAGATTTCCCGGCATGATGGCGAAGAATTTTTCCTCTAACTACTAGAATGGCATCTTTAGCTACCGTGAGAAAGGGGCCTTTCCAATTACACGAACAAGCCTCAGCATGAGAATACATTATAAAAAATACAAACAATAGCCATATTCTTTTCATGTGAGCGTAACCTTTATCTAAATGTTTTTATCTTTCATAAACTGCTCAAGTTCTTTCACAAGTTCTCCAATATTCTGTTTAAGCAATTCAAAGTCGTTTTGAATCGTTGACTGAGATTCACCTTGTTTAATATTTTGTTCAAGAATAGCCGCCTGTTGATGGGCAATATCTGAAAAATAACTCAACGCACCTTTAAATCCATGAACTGCTTTTAGCGATTCTTTTTGACGACCATGGGTAATCGCATTTTGAATACTTAATAAACTGATGGTATATACTTTTTCTTTAAGGAAACGACTCACAAAACTGTGAGCAAGTTCTTTACTTTGGGAAAAATAATAATACAATTTATTGGGAGAGAAAAAAGTATAATTTTCTAACACGGGTTGATCTGATATAATCTGGTGTTCATCTTTAGTATTCAAGTCAGTATGGTTACCCAAATACATATGAATTATGTTGTTAAGGTCTTCAACTGAAAAGGGTTTAGATAAATAATTATTCATGCCTGATTGAATACAGCGTTCACGGTCGCCTTGCATTGCATGTGCGGTCATGGCAATAATGGGAACATCATGGTTGAGAATATCAGAAGCAGGGTCACGAATATATTTTGTAGCTTCAAATCCATCCAATTCAGGCATCTGAACATCCATTAATATCAAATCAAACTCAATTTTTTTTAAAAGAGTTAAGGCTTCCTTACCATTATTGGCAACATCAACCTGAAAATTCTCAAGCATACTCTTTACCACATGTTGATTAAAGGGTTTGTCTTCAACCAACAAAATTCGTTGGGATAATGTCGATGGGGCTATTTCAACTGGTTCCCTAACAGTTTCAGGTGGAACGTTTTGAGATAATGACTTCTCAAAATTCAAAATCACCCAAAATGTAGTCCCCTTACCTAACTGGCTTGTAAAGTCAATTTCTCCGCCCATGATTTCCACAAGTCGTTTAGATATGGCCAACCCCAATCCAGTTCCTTCAAATTTTCGTTGATAAGAACCATCTGCCTGAGAAAATGACGTATAAATAATCGGTTTAAAATTTTCAGGGATACCCGCACCTGTATCTTCAACAGATAGACGAAGTTGAATGTGCTTATCTGTTTCTGATAACACTGACAATTGAACATGAACACTGCCTTGCTGCGTAAATTTAATCGCATTGCCTATGATGTTTATCAGAATCTGATTCAATCGTACAGGGTCTCCCATTAAAAACCGGGGTAGATTCTCTGGTACAGAAACGTAAAATGAAATCCCTTTTTGATTGGCTTGTAATACAAATATGTTATTCAGTTCATCAATCACTTTTTTTATGTCAAATGGAATCACCTGAATATCGAGTTTGTCGGCCTCAATTTTTGAAAAATCAAGAATGTCATTGATCACCCTTAGAAGAGTATTAGCGGATGAATGAATAATTTTTAAATTTTTTTCTTGGGTAGGAGTAGCGTCTTTTATTAACATTACTTCTGTCAGTCCAATAATTGCATTTAAAGGACTTCTGATTTCATGACTCATATTGGCAAGAAATTGACTTTTTGAACGATTCGCATTTTCAGCCGTTTCTTTAGCACAAACCATTATATTTTCTGCTTCTTTTCTATCACTCACATCTTGAATAATCAAAATACGATTATCCGGCATATCTTTGACTGGTAACAATTTTAAATCTAAATATTTTGAATTAAATTCAAGGGATAACATAGAAACTGAAGGTGAATTTAATGCGGATTCAATAGTTGAGCTAAGATTTTCATCAAACAGACTAGGTAAATATACGGATAACATCTGCTCTTCTTTTTGTGCAAACAACAATGATGCTGCAGGATTGACATATACGACTCTCCCCTGAGACATTTCCATAATACCATCATCTGTATTTGCCAGAACCCTTTCTAAATGCTGGTTCCGGATTAGCAGCTCTTCCGTCATTTTTCTTGAGAATAACTGTCCTTCCATTCCCAAATCAATATCGATGGTCTTCTTCAGCATAATTTCATCAAAACGGTTGACTAAATCAATCAATTGCTCTTTCATGGACATAAATGATTTTTTAGCCATGCAGGCATTGGCTCCAATGGTTTGATAATCAATCTTCATTTCAACTGCAGCGCCTGAAATAATCATAATAAAGCAATTCTTTAAATGTTCCATTTTCCGAACAATTTGAATCAATTTATCCCCGGAAATATTTGGCATGAACAAATCGACAATCATAATATCAGGAATAAATGAGGTGAGAATATCTAAAGCAGATAAACCATCTTTTGCACAAACGACCTCCATCCCTTCCTGTTTTAGCAAATAAGACATGCCTTTGAGCATTACAGGATCATTATCCACGATTAAAAATTTATACACTTTTTTTTGGTGTTGTGTATCTTCTTGAAGCAGCGTCTTATCCATAATATTAAATTACTCCTTTACCCAGTTACTCTACGAACCATTGCTCTTCCAATAAAACGAAACTTATCACCTAAAGGAAATCGTCCAATAACGGTTTTTACAAGCCCCTTGGTAAAACGTGTGCGTTTGCTATAGTCCATCTTTATATCAACAATAACAGGCTGACCTTTATCAGCCAATTGAAATGCCTGATTAATCTGTGTATCAATCTCTTCATTTGTTATCATTTCTAAATAAGCTGATCCTGTAGCTTCAGCAATTCCCTGCAAACGAATATTACCTAATATGGTGCATGTTTTTCTATTATACGGAATTTCCTGACCTTGAGCAATTTGAGAAAGTTCGCCATCATAAAATACAAAATAGACAATACCTAAATTATTGGTACTTGCAGTAATCAACTCCATACACGTCATTAAAAATGCGCCATCTCCTACAATTCCGATAACCTGCTTATTCATATTCGCAAGTTTTGCTCCGATCGCCGCTGGGACACAATAGCCCATACAATTAAAATCTGTAGGACAAATCAATTGATTTTGTTTATCTGTGGTCAACAACTCAGCAGTTAAAAATGTATGATTACCATCGTCCACAACCACAATAGCATCATCGCTTAAATGCGTTCGTAGTGATGCAAAAAAACGTGCTGGATTAACTCTTGTTCCTTTATGTTCAAACCATTCATTCAAATAAGCTTGTTTATGTTGATCAATCTGGCGTCTAATGATTTCCCCATCTCGTCGAGTAGAATACGTTTTCAATTCTTTTAACAGCATGTTTAATGCCTGCTCTGCATCTGCATGAATTGCAATTTTGGCAGGATAATTTTTATGAAACACATGAGGATTAATATCAATATGAATAAGATGTTCTGGAACACGTACCCCAAAACTACCCGTTGGAATTTCACTAAAACGTGTCCCAACAGCTAAAAGACAATCGCAGTCATGAAACGCATTTGCTGCTGCAGGTACGGATGAGCCACCAAATCCCATTCCTGTATGTAATGGATGTGTTCCGGGAAATACACTGAATCCCTGAAGCGTTGTGGCTACAGGACATTGGAGCAATTCGGCAATTTCTATACAAATAGACTGACAGTCTTTACATCCCCACCCTAAAAACAGTCCGGGTGATTTTGATTTGATAAGCAACTCAGCAGCCAATCGAATTCGTTCATGGTCAATACGTGGAGGGTTATATTGTTGAGGTTGATATATTGAAATATCATCAATATCACCTTTGAAAAGCTGAATATTTACTGGTAGTTCAATATATACAGGTCCCGGCTCTCCTGAAATTGCAACTGAATAGGCTTCAAATAGCG
Source organism: Deltaproteobacteria bacterium YD0425bin50 (assembly GCA_002753105.1). Classification (GTDB taxonomy): domain Bacteria; phylum Desulfobacterota; class Desulfobacteria; order Desulfobacterales; family YD0425bin50; genus YD0425bin50. The sequence continues at coordinate 6,542 of PDZT01000200.1, forward strand.
TAGGAACAATTTCTTTATGACTTTTAATTAGATACGTTTTTTTGGTAATGGTTTTTAACAACGCGTGATGATCAATATCATGAAGTTGAAAACAGTTGTCCGTATCTTTACGAATTCCACCAGAAATAATTAACATAGGAATTCCATCTAAAAAAGCCTCACCAATACCGCTCATAGCATGAGTAATCCCAGCCGCAGGAACAATTACAAGAACGCCAATACCATTTGAAGTACGGCTTACGGCATCTGCCATAAATGCTGCGCCACACTCATGTGTAACAAGAATAGGCTGAATTGTGTTCGAATTACTTAATTCATCGTAAAGTTCTGTGTTATGCACGCCCGGTATGCCAAAAGTATATGAAACAGGTAATTGCTCCAATGCATAAACGGTAAGCCATGCACCAGTTTTTTGCGTAAAAACTTTTTTAACATTATCGATCATATTCATCATCACCTCTTGTTATCTCTTATAGATTTTCTCTACAAACGAGAGTGGTTATTCTCAACTGTAATCGGCGTTTTACTCGTAACGTAAATCATTAATGTTGCCTTTCAGAACCAAAGACATTATACTTTATTTTGCATTGGAAAATTATGGTGAGAATTTATTACCTTTTGAAGTTGGTGTCCAGCTTTTTTATAGCATGAACGAATAAAGAGTTTTTCTTCCCCCTAAACCGATGGTGAATTTTTCTCAGAATCCCTGTGGGAACGAGACTGAAGAAATTCGTGATCACTATATTCAATCAATTAGGAATCATAAGTTATTGTCATGCGAATTATTTCTATTCAAGGTCGTAATATTCGGAGTTTGTATTCTGATTTTCAGATTGATTTTGAAAAAAATCCACTTGCACAAGCAGGAATTTTTGCCATTATCGGGCCTACAGGCGCTGGAAAAAGTTCAATATTAGATGCTCTGTGTCTTGCGTTATATAATACCTGTCCACGGGTAGAAAATGCCAAACCCGATACGCCATTGGATG
>PDZT01000201.1 GCA_002753105.1 Deltaproteobacteria bacterium YD0425bin50
AGCAGACCAAAATTTATACGATGCAAAAGAAAGTGGAAGAAATCAAATCAAAGCAAGTGTGCTCTAATTAGCGATATAATAAGTACACGAAAATGCAAATACGCATTGGGTTCCTTTATAATATAAGCTACTACAGATTATTCAGATAAATAATTACAAAATGCGAATGATTGTAGGGGTGTTTTGCAATACGCCCCTACAAACCAATCAAGGGGTGTATCTAAAGGTTGGGACTGAATAAATTGAACAAAAATGGAACCGTCATTCCGGGGAAAAACAGAAAACCGGTTAGGTTTTCTGTTTTTAACCCGGAATCCAGAGAAGCTGCAAAATACATGTATTCTGGATTCCGGATTAAAATTGAAAAATATTCATTTTTCAATTTTCTCCGGAATGACGTGTCGTATTGTTGCTTTAAAGACCCTCCCCCAATCTTTAGATACGCCCGATACAAAGACACCAAAATGTCAAAATTATTCCTTGACAGACCCAATGGTTTAAGACATATCTTTTAACCAAATTTTTTTATCTTATGGAAAAATAAGACTCATTCCACAATAATACAGGATGTTTTTACAGATGATGAGCTATTCTATCCTTGATGCCATTGGCAATACCCCCTTAATTCAAATACAAAAGCTAAATCCAAATCCCCGCGTAACGATATATGCCAAGATTGAATACATGAATCCGGGTGGATCAATTAAAGACCGTGCAGCACTTTATATGATTGAAGCAGGTGAAAAATCCAAAGAACTTACCCGTGATAAAATTGTGATTGAAGCAACGAGCGGGAATACTGGAATCGGCCTTGCCCTGATATGTTCAATTAAAGGCTATCCATTAAAGTTAGCCATGTCTGAGGCTGCAAGTCAGGAACGACAAAAAATTTTAAGAGCCAGAGGTGCAGAAATTGTATTAACGCCTGCACATCTTGGAACAGACGGCGCTATTGAAGAGGTATATCGGTTAGCACGGGAAAATCCAAAGCGGTATTTTGTTGCAGACCAGTTCAATAATCCAGCCAATTGGCAAGCCCATTATTATGGTACGGCTCAGGAAATTTTTGATCAAACTCAAGGCCGAATTACTGCATGTGTTGCTGCAATGGGCACAACAGGAACCCTGATGGGCGTTTCCAGAAAACTTAAAGAATATAATCCGAATATTCGTATTATTGGTGTTGAACCTTATTTAGGCCACAAAATACAAGGCCTAAAAAATATGAAAGAATCCTATCAACCCGGTATATATGAAAAAGAGCGCCTTGATCTGAAAGTCAATATTGAAGATGAAGAAGCCTTTGAAATGACACGGCGGCTTGCCAGAGAAGAAGCCCTGTTTGTTGGTATGAGCAGTGGTGCAGCTATGGCGGCAGCTATTCGGGAAGCTGCACAAATGGAATCCGGAACCATCGTGGTTATTTTCCCAGATAGCGGCGAGCGGTATTTAAGCACATCTCTGTTTACCGTACATAATACTACGGTTACTGTAAAATTATATAATCACCTGACTGGCAAAAAAGAACCGTTAATACCCATTTCAGCAGGTAAAGTCTCCATGTACACCTGTGGCCCTACACCTAATACAACTTTGTCTTTAGGTGAATGCCGTCGGTTTGTCGTTGCAGATATGATTTCACGATATTTGAGTTATCGTCATTATGACGTCAAGCATCTCATCAACATCACAGATATGGATGACAAAACGATTCAGGAATCAGAATCTCAACATATTGAATTAGGTTCATTAACTGAAAAATATTTTGGTACTCTTAAACAAAATTTGGCATTTCTGAATATTCAATCTCCAGACTTTTATCCCAAAGTAACTGAACATCTGAACGATATCATTTCTGTTGCCAAGCAATTAGAAGAAAAAGGATATGCTTACGAAAAATTACGATCCCTGTATTTTAATATTTCCCGTTTTCCAGAATATGGAAAATTATCCGGAACTGATATCAATACAATCAAACTTGGCGCTACGGTAAATCTCGACGAATATGAAAAAAACAACCCCAGAGATTTTACCATAATGAAACGTGCCCGACTTTCAGAACTTAAAAGAGGTATATACGTTAAAACCGATTGGGGAAATGTTAGACCCTCATGGCATATTCAAGGGGTTACGATGGCGATGAAATATCTTGGTCAATGTATTGATATTCATATGAATAGCCATGAACTTGAATTTCCTCATCATGAAAATGAAATGGCAATTGCTAAAGCCTTAACCGGTAAACCTTTAGCAAATTACTGGCTTAATTGTGAACCTGTAATGATGGATTCTAAAGGCCATTCAGACGTCATGGATGACAAACCCTGTGCGCTTGACTATCTACAACAACGTCATTATACAGGAAGAGAAATCCGTTTTTGGCTGTTATCAACTCATTATAGGAAACCTATTATTTTTTCAGTGGATCGACTTGAAGATGCGATACGTACAATAAGAAAAATGGATATCTGCATTCATTCTTTATGCAATATTACCGAGGGTAAACCCTTTCCTGAACTTGATCAGCTCTTGTACAACATCAAATATGATTTTGTTAGTGCTATGGATGATGATTTTAATATTGCTCAGGCCATTGCATCTATTTTTAAACAAATCAAACAGATTAATATCCTTCTGAGCAATCAACAGTTAAATCAGGAAGGCGCAACCAAAATCATTTCTGCGTTTCAGGATATTAATTCAGTATTGCAGATTTTTCACTTTGATACCACCCTTGATGATCCAGAAATCCAACGGCTTATCCAAGAAAGACAGACTGCAAGAGCACAGAAAAACTTTGCTTTAGCTGATCAGTTACGGATGGAATTAGTCCAGAGAGGAATACATATTCAAGATCAAAAAATTAAGAATTAGGAATTACGAATTCAATGGTACCCAAATATTTTCCATTTTCATTTATTACAGAAGCAATCTTATCCGATATACATGTTTTTTTTCCAAAAATGATTCTTTATCAACCCTTATCTAAAGATATTCCAGAAGCGATAAAACAGAACAAGCCTGTTGTGGATGTTCGTGTTCCTTTTATAGAACATGCTGAGATCATTCAAAACATCTGCGAAGCATTCCATCGTTATGGGGATTTATTGACCCATCAAGGCGAAGCATTCCATCGGTTCTTTTCTGTGCAAGATAAACATGAACATGGGCTTTCAGATATTGTAAATGAAATACGTTGTGGTCAACCCTCTATAAAAACCGAAGAACTTGATCCCGCAATTCAAGCCGGTGTTTTTATGAATCTATCTCAGGAATTAGATCGTCAAACCTGTGAAATAGATTCTACATTTCACTTGATCTCACAAAAACAAGGATTACTGTTTGAAGCGCTTACTGGAGAAAATGCCCAATTGAATAACCATCGAATCATGGATGAACCCTCATTTCCACATCAGGTTCATGGCATGGATCAACGTATTTCTGCATGGATTTTTGGCTATTTGCATGATACAAAAAATGATCAGTCATTATACGATATATGGGTTACACCCAGTCAGCAGGTTGTGGATTATCTTCAGGAAACATATCATCTTGTTGAATTAACAGATTTTTATTCACAAAAACAAAACAAAGATGAAAATCTCTCCATTCATCAACAAACTGAATCGTATTTACAAACTCTAATTCAGGAATATACCACGAATACTACCGCAGATGATCAACTTTCAAAGCATACGATGGCATGTTCTAATGATATTGGATTGAAATGTTTTCTCTTGAAATTAGATCATACGTTATGCAAATCGTATTTTTTTCAACATGCGAATTTAGGTCAAGCACACATAGTTGATCAACAGTTTTATATTCTGTGTCAGATTCTTCATTATGACCGTTCGGTATGTTGAAAAAAACACGTAAAAAAATTGATAAGAACTCTTGACGGACAGTATTTTTTTGTTATAGGGATTTTCAAAACTCAATTAAGAGTCGTTGAATGGCTTATCTATACTAAAATAAATAGGCTGATTCTTTATTATAAAGACATTAAAACAGAAGGAGAACAAAAGACATGGGTTATACACCTACAGTAGATGAAAGCAAATGCGAAGGTTGTGAAGAATGTGTAGAAGTTTGTCCAGTAGAAGTTTTTGAAATGCAGGATGGTAAATCCGTTCCAGTAAATTCAGAAGAATGTTTAGGTTGCGAAAGCTGCGTTGAAGTTTGCGAAGCCGGCGCAATTACAGTAGAAGAATCTTAAAAAACACACAATTCAGTTCCCTGATATTTTTTATCGGGGAACTCTACCTTAAAGATTTCCTATGAACAATAATCAGGTCAAAGCATTACTCCTCAACCTGATTTATGAAAAACGCATCACACCCATTGATCTGATTCACCATTTCACTTCATATCCGCATAATTTTCATCACAAAGACGTTAAAAATGCTATCCAGCAACTTATAAGGCAAGGTGATATTGAATATATCTATAGTGATGGTAACAGTTTTTTAGTTGAATCATTTATGCATCCAGTTCAACTATCCGACCGAATCATCATTAAACGCTTAGGTTCATCCTATACAAAAACATCAAATCAAATTGTTATTGATCTTATGGAAGGAGTTTCGTTTGGTTCAGGAAGGCATCCTACCACACGGATTTGTTTACAAGCCATAGACATGGCATTAAGTGATATGGAGTATTTCAATTGGATTCACCAAAATGAAAAACTGCTTGATATTGGTACAGGTTCAGGTATTCTTTCAATAGCGGCAGTCAAATTGGGATTTCCAAAAGCACTAGGCTTGGATATCGATCCTTGCGCTTTATGTGAAGCCAGACAACATGTGCATATGAATGGATTAGATCAGTGTATATCCATATATCATAATGATCTTGTTGATATTAATGATCAATTTGCGTTGATCTGTGCGAATCTCAGATATCCTACCTTAAAAAAAATTTTGCCTGAGATTAAACGACTTGCTAGACCAAACGCACGAGTCATTGTGTCAGGTATTCAACTTGAAGAATCCAAGGATTGGTCTCAACTGATTTCTCATGACTTTGACGTGATTTGGCAAAAAGAACTCATCCCGTGGATGGGTATGGTTCTGCGTCCAATTACCCCAATAGCTGTTAAGAGGGATAAAATAATTTCAAAAGGTATCCGATATCTGGAATAGCTGACTGGAATAGAAATAACGGTGAAATAAAAAATAATCATCAAACTTAATATAAATATACTCTTATCGAGTTTATATAAATACAAAAAACCATAGAGCTGAATAAGTCGAAAAACAAAAATAATCATGGTGCCACCAATCAACAGCATCTTATATGTACTGCTTTTATTGTTAAAGATATAATTCAACACTTGTTCAGGTACAGATGTTCCATGAGAATTTGAAAATGATGTACAGTCTAATTTTAGGATAATTGCTAATTCATTGGTTACAGGTGAAAAAATAAATTTTACTGCGCCCCAGAAATATGCTTTGGCAATCGACATAAAAGACGTATTCATAAGGTAGGTTACCCCGATTTTTTTATGCTCTTTGTCATACTCAAAAGGATTGTCCGTAGTGTTTGTCTTCAGCCATAGTTTTGCCGCTTCTTCCCTAGCAGTGATTAAATCAATATTTTTTTCATACTGTAACACCGTGGGAATGATACATGATACTAACATGACAGCCCCCTGACTACTTAAGCCTATATGCCCATATAGCTTATAATTCCGGTACATCCATGGAGCGATAACACCAAGATACATTATACAAAATAGAACGATATGGGCTGTTTTTTGTTTAAAGCTGGTATGCCGGCATAGAGTTATATATCCCGCAATCAGCAGTGGTAAAAACATGATAATCGGACGAGTTAACGTAGATATTCCAAGAATAATTCCCAAAAAAATGACATTATAATTCGATTTATTCCGTGAATAGGTAAACAATACAAAAATAAACAGATAAAAAATGGGATAAAAAATGCTTTCTGTAAGTATAAGATTAGAATGAATGGCCATGTTTAAATTCGCTGATGTAAATAAGCATGAAAACATCGCAATACGCTTAGAAAATAACAAACCTGTTGTATAACTAAGCCATAAACATGAAATTCCGATCCCATTTTGGATGATTAAAACAAAAAATAAGTTATCATAAATAGACCTCAACAGAGCCAAAAACAACGGATACACTGGCGTTCTGTTGGAATCAAGAGTGATATCGAAAACCAAGCCATTTAGAATTTTATCAGACAGAGACAAATACGTCATCTGGTCTGAAGACATTAAAAGAGTGATATCTGGATATATCAAAAAGAAAATGAATGTTCTTAGTATAACTGATATACCTAAGCAGAGTAGAAAAAAATTTTTTTCTGTTATTTTTTCATTCATAGATCATAAATCAAGGTTATATAAAGTATTGTTTCAATAATTGGGTGGAAGAGAAAACAATCTCTTCAGTAAATCGTAATTCAGCACCCATTTCTTTAGCAATTGTATATTCTTTTTGAATTTTTCCAGTTTTGTCCTCTAAGTTTTTGAATTCTTGGCCTTTCACATAAATAGTGGGTTTTAATAATGTTAATGTTTCTTCAGCAGTTTTCCATTCGTTAATTGCCACATAATTCACACATTCTAAGGCTGCAATAGATTCAGAACGAAGCGTTTCATTAAATACAGGCCTCCCGGGGCCTTTATCTACAAAACGATCTGGGGTTACGGTTACAACAAGAATATCTCCCATTTTTTTGGCAGACTGAAAATGTTTAATATGTCCGGGATGCATTAAATCAAAACATCCATGACATAGAACAATGGTTTTCCCTTCACTTTTTAATCGAATTAGGGTTTCTGCCAGATCATGTATTTTATAAATTTTCATGTCTATCCTCATATTGTTTTTTGCGTTTCTATTTCATTTATAGCTTCCCAAAGTGCTGGAATGGTTTCAAGATGTTTTCCTTTTATATAATATCCATTTCCACCATCAGCAATGGTTCTGACCAGCATTGTTTTTAAGGGTCTAAAATAATACTGTTCTTGGTCTTTGCTGGGTTCGGATTGATGTTCAAACGATATATCTCGAATATCACACACCAAAGTTGTAATGTGGTGTATGAATTTCCCTTGTGCATGAGATACATTTCTTGCCATGCTAAGCGCTTTAAGGAAAACTTCTGGTGCCATCACAGCACTTCCAAAATTCATCACTACCCCGTTTTCAAGATTTTCTATCATTTTTGTAAAAAGCAAAAAATCATTATATGAAAGCGCTCCAGTAGCAGCGCCATCACAATTGGGATGTTCATGAATAATATCATACCCAATTCCTACATGAACCGTTATGGGTATCCCTAATCGATAACACGCATTCAACAGACTGATATCTTTAAAGGGAAAATTCGATTCGTAAATAGCACGTCCAATTGTTTCTCCCATGAACGCCATCGAGTTTTGTTGATATGCATGATGAATAATGTCATTTAATAATCCCGTTTCT
>PDZT01000202.1 GCA_002753105.1 Deltaproteobacteria bacterium YD0425bin50
AAAGACATGACCACGCTTTTTAAAGACGGTAAGCCCGTTGAACAAAAAAAAGATTCGAATGCGGATGGAATGGTTGATGTTCTGACCCGATTTCAACATGGCAACGTTATTTCTCAGGATAAAGATACGAATTTTGATGGCAAAATGGATTATTACAGCCGATTTGATGCTATGGAACGGATTGAAGAGATCAAGGAAGACACAGGCTATTCCGGTAAAACAGATCGAATAAGACGTTTTGAAAAAGGGAACATCACCAAAGTAGAATGCGATGAAGATAAAGATGGATTTTTTGAAACGGTTTCTCAGTATAAAAAGGGTAAAATTCATCTACAGACTAAAGATGAAAATCGAGATAAAAAACCTGAAATGTCGATATGGTTTAACGCCAAAGAAGAAAAACAGTCGGTTGACATCGATGCTAACCTTGATGGCAAATTAGACCTATGGCAGTTCTATGAACATGATAGAATCGTCCGAATCGAAAAAGATGAAAATAATGATGGTAACGTTGATCTGAAAATATTTTTTAAGAATGGCGTAAAAGAAAAAATTCTTAAAGATACGGATAATGATGGCTATTTTGAGATGACTCAGTTGTTTAACCGTCCCAAATGGTCAATGGTTACAGAAATGGATGTCAATAAAGATCAACATTCTGAGCTGATTTTTTATTACCAAAACACTGTGTTAAGAAAAAAAGAGATTGATGAAAACTGGGATCATAAACTAGATTACATTGAATATTACAGCGAAACAGGTCAGATCATCAAAAGTGAAGAATGTGATGAATGTAAGGATAACTTAAACCTTGCATGGCATTATGATGAAGCTGAAAATCCAATCCGAGCGGAAAAAGACAGCAATGGAGACGGCCTTATGGATGTGTGGTTTTTTTATGAAAAGGGAAAAATAAAATCGGTTGAAGAAGATACCAATGGAGATGGCAAGCCTGATGTATGGGAAAATTATGATGAATCTGAAGCCTTGATTCAGCGTAAAAAAGATATCAATTTTGACGGTATTGCGGATACTTAGATGGGAAATTAAAAAACGATCAAGATCAGAGAAAGGAGCATCGATACCTATGTTGGAATTTTTTTCAAAAGGCGGAATCATCATGTGGCCTATTTTACTTTGTTCTGTTTTTGCCCTGGCCATTTTTGCTGAAAGACTTATCAGGTTTGCAAAGACGCAAAACAGAGGGGCTGGACTTTCAGAAAAAGTTGCTTTTCTGCTCTTGGACGGCAAAGAACAGGAGGCTATTCGAGAGGCTGAAACAAGTGTTTCTCCAATGGGGAATGTATTGGTTCAGGCAATAGGGGTTAAGGATAAGGACAGAGAAATTTTGGAAACCGTTATTATCAATGCGATTGATGAAGAAGTTAGAACGATTTCCAGCCATATTCAAGCGCTTGCCACAATTGGCAATATTGCGCCTCTTTTAGGTCTTTTAGGTACGGTTTTTGGAATGATTAAGGCGTTTATGGTTATTCAGCAAATGGGTGGGAAAGTGAATGCGGCAGTTCTGGCTGGCGGTATATGGGAAGCCATGTTAACCACAGCTTTTGGACTTTCTGTTGCATTGCCAACCATGATGGCTCACAGCTATTTAACATCACGCGTGGATAAGTATGAAGCCAAGCTTCAGGATGGCGCTGTCACTTTTCTTAAAAGTATCAAATAAACCTTAGGTGGTATTATGCTCGTTCATAAAAAAAAGAAAACTCCCTATAAAATTCAAGCGCCGTTGACCTCATTAATTGACATTGTTTTTATGCTGCTGATTTATTTTCTTCTGACAACCAATTTTATGGTAGATGAGGGGATTACCATCAAACTCCCACAGGCAAGAGCGGGTGCGCCTCAGATAACTAAAGAAATAACTATTTATGTGGATCAAGATGGATTGGCGTATTTAGCCAATCAGCAAATTCCTCTTGATCAGCTTTTTACCAAACTGAAAGAACAGATTGCAGGCCAAAAAGATAGACTGGTTGTGGTTAAAGCAGATAGAACCGTAATGTTAAATAAAGTTGTCAAAGTCATGGATATTGCGAAAGCCGCTGGCGCTGAAAGACTCAGTTTAGCTACAGAAAAGGATTTGTAAATGCCGATGAATCAATTCAAACGTCAAAACAAATCCAAATCCAACCGACTTTTCCTTAGTCTGATAGGTGCATCTTTACTCATTCATCTGTTTATCGTTGTCCATGTTTCAGGGATGTATAAATCCAAACAGATGACTTATATTGAGATGGATATTCACGATGCTTCCAAACCGTTTATCCGTAACATTCCTCGTCCAAGAATACGGGAAAAACAGCCTGAAACCTTTGATGCAAAACAAGTTTATGTCCAACAAACCCATATTCCACAGATAAAAATTGAACCCGTAACCCGTTCAATCATTCCATTAGATAGCCATATAGGTGTTTCAGACATTGCAGAAACCCAAAATATTTCTGGTGTATCTCCTTTAAAACTATCTCAATGGACCCCGCCGCAATCAGCAGTTCAGCAAACCGATTTTATGACCCAAAAAGATTATTTTGAAATGGTAAGCATCAGAATAGAAAGCGCTAAAAAATATCCTGAAATTGCGAAAAAAAGACAGATTGAAGGCAGGGTAATCGTTGGATTTATTATTAATAAAGATGGAAGAGTTGAGCAAACGAATATACTGAAAAGTTCAGGCCATGCTTTTTTAGATCAATCGGCGTTGAATGCTATCAAAAATGCTGTTCCTTTCCCAATGCCGCCACTCAACTTATTTAAAGAAAAGCTTAAACTGGAGATTTCCATTGTTTTTGAATTAACTCGTGAGTCATAAGTTTTTTGAAAATATGAAATTTTGTGGTTCATTATTTCTGATTCTAACGGATTTTGTGGTTGACGAAAACCCCGAAGGGGTTAAACAGGGCGTATCTAACGGTTGGGGGACTGAATAAATTGAACAAAAATGGAACCGTCATTCCGGGGAAAAACAGAAAACCGGTTAGGTTTTCTGTTTTTAACCCGGAATCCAGAGAAGCTGCAAAATATTCTGGATTCCGGATAAAAATTGAAAAATATTCATTTTTCAATTTTTTCCGGAATGACGTATTGTATTACAACGTTAAAACATCTCCCCCAACCTTTAGATACGTCCGGTTAAACATACCAGCCAGGGCAGATCCCTGGGATAGAAACATATTGAGATAAGCGCCCTGAAAACTCATGGTTCAATTCAATGGCTTGCCAGATGAACATTCTCTATACGTGACTAAACAAAGCAACTCTTTTGTGATTTTAAATAACCATGTTCTTAAGAAGTTGTTACCGCCAATGTTAAATATTGTATATCCGTCAACAGGATCGGCGTGGGGAAAATCATATCGGACTTCAGCCGGATTGTTGTATTTTGCTTTTTTCACAATTCGGTACCAATCATCCAGTGGCCTTGATTCTCGTTTCGGCCAGTTAATTTTCTTAATCTTGCTCTTAATCGTAATCTTAATCTAATTTCAGGCAAAGATTAAGATTAAGATTAAGAGCAAGAGCAAAATTAAGTGGCCGAAACAAAGATCAAGACCCAACATATTATACCGGCCTAAAAGATATATTCCGTCAGTCCACTTGTACATATCTGTGTATATGACAAAAAATACAAAACTATAGCTTCTTCGTACTTCAGAGATATCGATAATTTCTCAACGAAAATATGATTATCGTGTCAGGATGTATTTACCTTATGTACTTCTGTAATGTTTCTTTTAAGGAATTTATGGTAACAGATTTGGATAATACGGTATTAATACCCGCATCCCGACTCCATGACATTAAGTCTGTGATATATGTATTTTTGGATGTGTTGTAAGAAAATTGATCAGTCAGTAATAAAATTGGTAATTCATTGGGACGATACCGTTTTCTCAGTTCATTGATTAGCTGAATTGAATTCATGTCTTTCTGAATTAAATTGGTCATCAGTAAATCCGGTTTGGATTCGTTGACTGCTTCAAGTGCTTCTTTTGAAGATTCAAAAAGCATCACATCATAACCTAAAGAATACAAGATTTTTCGATAATACTTGAGCATAATTGATGAATCATCCACAACAAAAATGACGTGATGTCTTTTTGCGATTGCACACATGGTTTCGCGTTCTATCCGCTGGGCAAGATAATTTTTTCCGGCTTGTTTTATAATTCCAATAAAACGGATTCGGGTATATGGATAAATTCGCTGTCGTAAGTATTCTATAGCGTTGTGAATAAAACTATCTGAAGAAAGAAACGTTTGAATGCAATTTTCAGCCTCCATATCAATGATTGCACTTGTAATCGATTTGGCAACAAACCCTCCAGAATCCAAGCGCGATTTTAAGCCATTAAAATATGCGGTTGCGGAAAAACTGCGTTCGATAGCCGACACAGCAGCCATGCGTACCCGTTCATTGGAATCGTCTATTCCATTCACAATCATTGAAGATGATGGGGCCCCTCCTAAACGAAATAATGTGTCAAATACAGCAAAACGTATGCGAAGGTCTGATAATTTTTTTTCAGTAAATAAGCTTTCTATGGACGGCACTATAGTATCATCACCCAAAAAACCAATTATTTTTAATATATTCAGCAATACATCGTCCATTGTGGTTTGAAGCTGATTTAATAAAAATGAAATAACGGGTTTTCCAATATCAATCAATTCTTTAACGGCTTGATACCGAATTTCGAAATATTCTGATTCTAGGGCATGTGTCAATGCTTGAAAATCAGATGAATGATTATCTATCGTTGTTGATTTTTTTGCTGAAGTTTCTAATTGGAGTGTTGGAGCAGGTTCACTAGGTACAGGCACAGTTTTATTTTCATCAGCTAATAATGTTGAAAGACATAAATTGATTTGCCGATCATCTACTGGAAGATGCAAAACAGCGTTGATACCTGCGTGACGAACTGCTTCTTTAAGTTTTGTATAGGTTTCAGTCTTCAGTTCAGGTGAGATATCCGTTTGATTTGCCAATAAAACGATTTTCAAGTTCGGTTCGGCAATATGTTGCCGAATATCACGAGCGAGTTGAATTCCATTCAGCACAGGCATAAACAGGTCAATCATAATCATCTCCGGTAAATTATCTCTAATCGCTTCAATGACCTGTGTTGGATATTCAAATGTGATCGCCTGATAGCCCAATTGGAATAATTTATAAGCATAAAATTTCAGCATGGATGATGAGTCATCAACAACATATATCGTTTTACGATGGTGGGGAGTCAATTTTTTGATTTCGTTCTGGATTTTATTTGCAAAGTATCGTTTATTATTCTGTTCTAAGAACTGAATAAACTGATGACGTATGTAGATATCAATGTCCTGAATCAGATATTCTGTTACATGATGAATAAAACTATCTGTGTTCAATAAAGGCATAATAATGCGATACGCTTGTACATGAATCAAGTGAGCAACCAATTGCATTGCCTTTCTGCCACCATAATCGATCTTTGATTTAAGTTTTGGAAACATCGTATTCATGTCAAAATGATGATCAAGTGCATAAATTCCTGCCATGCGAACATATTCAATGGGTTCATTCAGTATCTGTTCGACATGTGTTAATGCAAGTGGATGCGAGGGAGATAATTTGGCAAGCGCATCATAGGCAGTAAAACGGATATTGGGATTTTCATGATTTTGGGAAATTAGAGATGCAATTGCTGCATATGCACTTCCATCCCCGATATACCCAAGTAGTGTAAGACTATTAATAACGGCATCTGTTTGGTTTGTCGTTAGCAAATCAATCAGGAAAGGTACGGCAGTATATTCCATCATGCTCAACTGATCCATTGCGGATTGTCTTTGTTCTACATCCATTGATGTCAGCATATCAAGTTGTTGTTTTAGTGGACTTTGAATACTGATCTCTTGTGGCTCTACAGATAATGATTCCGCAACTTGGTGCGCATCAGAAAAGGATTCAAGCGCTTCTATCAGCAAAGGATCATCATCACCATGTTGTCTGGCTTCATACAAGCGTTGATAGGCATCATTTGTACCGATTTCACAAAGTGCTAAAATTGCGGATTGTTTTAGACGATGATCATTATAATACATAAAATCAGCAATACTATTCACTACTTTTTCATCACCGATTTTTCCTAATGCATGTATTGTTGATAGTAAGATATCATTATCCGTTTCTTTTAATAACAATTGCGATAATGGCTCAACAGCTTCCTGAAGTTGTAATTCACCTGCAATCTGAATAAAAATAATTTTGCTGTTATTATTTGCAATATGAATATGACGAATCAACCGCTCAGGATCATCTCGCAATTTATCGATGAGCAATTCCTTTCGTTTGGATACAAATTCAGTATCATAGACGTCTAAACTAGCAATCTGGTCAACTAGCATATACGCTTGATGACCCGAGTCGTTCTGAATAATATCCAACGCCTGACATTGAGCGGATGGGCTCATTTCAGGTAAAAACTGCAATACAGCCTGTGCTTTAATAATATCAAATTCTCGTAAACAAAATAACAATTCTTCAATAAATTCGTTTTCAATGGTATTCATATATTGCCTATATTCTACTCTACCCTATTTACGACGGGATATTGACAGAACCCGCCCGCCGATCTGTAATATTTGACTTGAACAATCCTGAATTGCTTTTGCAGTCTTTTCAATGTTTCTGATCACTTGCGACGTTTGTTCCACTGCAGCAGATTGTCTTGAAATATGGCTTTCAATATCCTGTGCTGCGTCTAAATTATTTTGAGCTGCTTCTAAAATTCGATCAAAATGTTCTCTTGAATTCTGAATATGTTGGCTTCCAATGCTAACAATCTTCATCGTTTCTTCAGTCAGCCGTATAGCTGTATTCGTGCTTTTTTGGACATGTTCAATCATGTTTTTGATTTCTTTTGTTGAATTCGCTGCTTTATTGGCAAGTTTACGAATTTGTTCAGCAATTGCAGAAAATCGTTTTCCAGCTTCTCCTGCGCCAACTGCTTCAATTGTGGCATTGTATGACAATATCGTTGTCTGTTCTGTTAAGTCGTTCACAATTTGTAATGCCAAACCCATTTTTTGCGTTCTGTCGCCTAGTGATGACATATTTTGGACAACAGTATCAACCTGACTTTTGATCTGAATCATTTCCTGCACAGCTTGTCTCAACGAATCATTTCCTTCAAAAGCAGCATTATTTGTCATTTCTGCGGCTTTGACAACATCCTTGGCTCGTTTATTGATTCGTCTCGACGTATTGACGAGTTCATCCATACTCGTTGTAATTTCAGCAGATGAAATAACCTGCTCTGTTGTGCTGGTACTTTGGAGTTTTGCTGAGTTGGTTAATTCTTCTGATGCTAACTGAAGTTCATTACTCGCCAGCATGATTCCTTTTGAAAAAGAACGGTAAAACAAAATCGGTATAATAATAATTAACGACGACATCAGAGATAC